>DATKVG010000044.1:0-5509 GCA_035530195.1 Bathyarchaeia archaeon
GAGTTCCCGGGGGCCGACACGATCGGCGCCGGCATCGGAAAGCCGGATCCGGAGAAGCTGGCCGACCTCGTTTTCTGGGCCGCGGTACAGGGCGCCGTGCTGGATGCGCCTCTGGTGAAGAAGCTGATGGCCGAGGAGGCCCCGCTGGTCCGCGAGAATACGCTGGCAGCACTGTGTTTTACCGACCAGGACAAGGCCGCCGCTGAAATGGGTGCGTCCCTTGCTTACGGCAGGGATGTCGCCACGGCCTCACCGAACGAACTGATCCTGGCCTGCCTGGTGAACGAGAAGCATGGGCTTGGGCATCTGCCGGAACTGCGGCGCCTGCTGGCGTCCGACGATCTCACCGTGGCTGTCGCGGCGGCGCGGGCGCTCGTCAAGGTGGGCGCCAAAGACGACCTCGCCGTGCTGGAGGCCGCGATCGATGAGCGGGAACGCCTCCTGCTGGCTAAGGACCCGCAGAGGCCGGAGATCGCTCAGATGGGGCGGCCGCTGCTGGCGGCGCTTTCCGAAGCCCTGCAGTTGCGCGTTGTTCCGAATCCGTCGAAGGCCACGTTGACCCGCGAGATCCTGAAGGCGAACACCGATCTGAACCGTTTCATCCCCTGGGACGGCAACACTGTGTTCAATGCCGGCGGCCTGCTGCGCCAATGGCCCAAGGAAGGCCCCAAGGAACTCTGGCGCTTCAAGGCTGGCCCGGCCCTGGCCGCGGTGGTGGAAGCAGGCGGTCGTGCGTTCATCGCCGGACAGTCGGACAAGAAACAGTGGGCGTACTGCCTCGACGCAAAGACCGGCAAGGAACTCTGGAAAACGGAAACCGGAGAGGAGTTCTTCCTGCCGGGCCATTGGTGGGGCACCGTGTCGTCGCCGGTCGTGGATGGTGATCGCGTCTACTTCATTTCGTACCATCGCCGGACCGATCCGCCGCCGCCCGGGGAGAACATCGAGCAATCCCCGATCGTGTGCATCCGGATCGCCGACGGCCAGGTGCTCTGGCGGAGCAACGGCGACGACGTCCCCTATGTGAACGGTTTCTCGACGCCACTGGTGATCGGGGACACTGTCTACGCGTTGCCGTATAAGGTACGGTCTCAGGTGCTCCTGCCATTGGACCGGCTGACTGGCAAGGTTCGCAGCCAATGGCCGCTATGCTCGCCGGATAGCGGCGTCTCTATGGCGCCCTCCTCGCCGATCTACCAGGAGCTTGATGGAATCGGCCAGATCGTGACCGGATGGGGCAGTGCGCTTGGCGCGCAGGTCGTCGGGTGCAGCCCCAAGGATGGCACGATCTTCTGGCGAGTAGGGGTCTCGGGATATGGCATTTTTGCTTCGCCCGTCGCTGTCGGCCGCCGGATCTTCCTCACCTACGGCCGGGATCGGTGGTCGCGGTGCCTCGAGATGCAGGCCCGGGGCGGCAAGATCCGGAGCAGGGAAATCTACAGCAGCATCAGGAACCAGTTGAACACCTTCAACACGCCGGCCATCATCGCTGGCGCCGTCTATGGATTCAACTATGACGCTCTCCAGTGCACCAGCCTCGACGACGGCAAGGTCTTATGGGAGAAGAAGAACTCCGCCGACTGGGGTACAACATGCCAGTTGATTGCCGCCGACGGGCTGATTTTCGCCCTCTCCTCGAGCGGAGATCTGGTCATGCTCGATGTGAATCGGACCGGCTATCACGAACTCGGGCGCGTGCGTCATGGTATCGACCTCGGTCATCCGCAGCATCCGACCCTGGCCAACGGCCGCCTCTACGTTCATGGCCTCGACACCACCATCTGTTATCAACTGACCCCCGAGTTGCTGGGCAGCGCGCCGGACACCAGTTCGTCACCGCCCGTACGAGTCCAAACTGAACGAGAGAGGAGCAAACGATGAAGTCGCACAACGCATGCAAGTGTCAGTTGGCTCTGCGTCACACCCTGTCGGCGCTGGCTGTGCTGGTGTTTCTTGGCTGGGCCGCTGTCGCGCAGGGGGCGGAGAAAACATGGAACGCCGAGGCCGGCGACTACTTCACCCCCACCGCCTGGCAACCCGCAGGCGTACCCAGCGCTGACGACGACGTGATCATAGCCCAAGGCACGGTGACCCTTCCGGAATCCGCGACGGTCAAGTCCCTGACCTTGTCGGGGACGCTGATCATCGCCAATGGGGACACGACCTTGAAGTCGGACACGTTCCGCATCCGGAAAGGCGGACTCGTCACCGTGCCCGGAAGTTTCCTGACGGAGGACCAAGCCTGCCGCGTGAGCCTGGTCGGCGCGGACCTCAGCGTGGACGAAGGCGGGGCCATCAATGTCGATGGCAAGGGTTACGCCAATCGCCGCGACAAGGTCCCGAGCGGCCCGGGCGGAGCACGCAGGACCACTGGTTCCGGCTCGCACGGCGGCAAAGGCGGCTGCTTTCGCAGCGGCCTCCCCTACGGCTCTGTCATCGCCCCGACACAAGCCGGCAGTGCCGGCGGCACGTATACAGGGATCGGCGGGGATGGCGGTGGCATCATCCGCATCCAGGCAACGGGTTCCGTCATCGTGAATGGCAGGATCAGCGCCAACGGCCTCGATTGTGTAGGAGGTGCGAGTGCCGGCGCCGGGGGGAGCATCTTCATCACCTGTGGAACGTTTGCCGGGACTGCGGGTGCGATCGAAGCAATGGGGGGCAACGTGCCGCCCAAAGCCGATGGCGGCGGCGGCGGCGGCGGCGGACGTATTGCCCTGGTCTTTGACAAGGCGGCGCAGAGGAAACAGCCCCCGGTGACCGTCCGGTTTTCAGCGGATGGCGGGAAAGGCTACGATAGCGTCGCCGGTCGCGACCGGGGCCCGGGCGAGCCGGGAACGCTGTTCCTTTCCGATGCCGACATCCTCAAGCCCATCGAAGCGGAGACACCCCCGCCTCAGCCCCACAAAGAGAAGGCGCCTCAGGACACGAAGTAGAAGGTCTGCACAAACCTCAGGGAGCCAAGAGTTGACTCAGAATACCGTGCTCGTCGCCAGTTGTGTTGTTGTCGCGATGATGGCGCAGACTGTTATGGGAGCGGATTGGCCGCAGTGGCTCGGGCCGGAGCGCAACGGGATCTCGTCCGAAGTTCCGCAGAAGTTGCCGGAGAAGAAAGTGCTGTGGCGTCGGCCCATGAGCGGCGAATCGCACGGCGGCATCGCCGTTGCCGCCGGCCGCGTGGTGGTGCCCGATTTGGGGGAAGGCAAGGAGATCATTCGCTGCTTCGGCGCCGAGAGGGGCGAAGCGGTCTGGTCGCACTCATACCCGGCGGCAGGCGAAATCGAGTTCGGCAGCTCCATGCGAACCACGCCGCTGATCCATGCAGGAAAGGTCTTCACGCTCGGGGCGGGGGGGGAACTCACCTGCCTCGAGCTGGCCACGGCGAATGAAGACAAGACCGCGAAGGTGGTCTGGCGGATGAACATCGCGGAGACCTGCAAGGCCACACGCCCCCATTGGGGCTATTCCGCTTCGCCGCTGATCGCCGACGGCCTGCTGATCGTGGCTCCCGGCGCGGCTGATGCGGCGGTGGTTGCACTTGACCCGGCCACCGGCAAGGAGAAGTGGAGAGCGGTGGGTGAAAGCGCCGCCTACGCCAGCTTCATCGTCGCCAAACTCGGCGGCGTGACGCAATTGGTCGGCTACGACAAAGAAAGCCTTGGCGGCTGGGATCTCAAGAACGGCCAGCGCCTCTGGAGTGTGAAGCCCGAAAACGACGGCGACTTCAATGTCGGTACGCCGGTCGTGGTTGGTGAGCGTCTCCTGGTGTCCACCGAGAACAACGGTACGCGCCTCTTCCAGTTCGGCAAAGACGGCGTGGCTGACCCAAAGCCGGTGGCAAAGAACGACGATCTGTCGCTGGACATGGGCACGCCCGTGCTGTGGAAGGGCCGGGCCTATGCCACGCGCGGCGGGCTGTATTGCATCAATGCGGATGACGCCATGAAGACGGCATGGTCTGACGAGAAAGAGGACGGTTTCTCCGCCTATTCGGCATGCATTGCGGGGAACGACCGCCTTATGGTGTTCGGCGAATCGGGGACGCTTTGCCTGGTGGACATATCGGGCAAGGAAGGCCAGTTGCTCGGCAAAATGACATTGTGCGAGAAGACGTGGTCGTACCCGGCGCTTGCCGATGGGCGGCTCTACATCCGTGACGCCAAGTGGCTCTACGCTTACGAAATGAAATGAACCCCGGACGACAGTGGGCGCGGTATGGTGCCGCGCAGAAAACGCTGGGGCGTCAAGCATTCCTACAATCAACAGCAGGAGAACAGACAATGATTAACGCAACACGAAGAATTCTGTCAACAATGGCCGTGATAAGTCTCCTGGCATCGACGGCCATGGCGGAGGAGCGGGCTGCCATTCCGACCGCGGGCTTGATGATTACCAAGGCTCTGGCCGGGAAAGCTGATGTCACCAAGGTGCTGGCGGCCAAGGTCAAGGACAACCGGCTGGTGATTGTTGCGACCAGCGCGTTTTTGGGCGTGGATGCCGGGAAGGACAAAGTTGTGGTGGATTATGTTCTGGACGGCAAGCTACAAACCATCGAGCTGTCGGCGATTGCCGGTGATGAATTGGGGGTTGCTACCCCGGGCGCGGATTGGGTGAAAGGGGTTGCGGTGCTGGGCGCGAGCAAGCCATTGCCGGCCAAGGGATTGGGGATCAAGTTCGCCATATACGGTAAACGAGAGGGATGGGTGGACGTAACCGAACCGTGCAATGCAGCGATCGCCACCAACAAAATGACGATTGTGGCTTCGGACCAGCTGGCAGGGGATCCAAGCAGCGGGGCGGGGAAAATCATGCTCGTTTCGTATGTCCTGGACGGAAAAGAAGGAACGAAATCCTGTGAGCAGGGTCAAGAGCTAACCATTTCGACCGACACGCTGACGGCCCAGCAGGCGTGGGATGCCCTTCCGCCCTTGAAGGCAACCTTCAGCAGAAAGATCGAGCCGCGCAATACCGATTTGAATCGGTTCATTCCCGTTGACGGGAATACTGTGTACAACGCGGCTGGGTTGCTGCGAACCTGGCCTAAAAACGGCCCCAGAGAACTTTGGCGGCTGAAAACCGGACCCTCCATCGGCGCGACCGTGGAATCAGGCGGCCGGGCATTTGCAACGGGGCAACTCGACGGCAAACAGTGGGCGTACTGCCTGGAAGCGAAGACCGGGAAGATAATCTGGAAGACAGAACTCGGACCGGAATTCATGCTGCCGCACCATTGGTGGGGCACCGTGGCGTCGCCGGTCGTGGATGGTGATCGCGTCTACTTCATTCCGTTCCATCGACTCGGTGATTTTCATATTCAAGGAGGTGAGGAATGCTCTCTGGTCTGTCTTCGGGTAAGCGATGGCAAGGAACTTTGGCGCAGTGGTGGAGACATCCCCTATGTGAACGGGTTTTCGACGCCGCTCGTTGTCGGCGGAACCCTTTTCGTTCTGCCGCAAAGAGAGAAAGACATTTTGGTTGCGTTGGATAAGATTTCTGGAAAGGTCCTATG
>DATKVG010000045.1:0-5549 GCA_035530195.1 Bathyarchaeia archaeon
TTGCATCTACACGCCGAAGGGTCTTTTCTATGAGGCGCAGACCCGGCAAAACATCGTCGCGGTCAACAAAGACAACGGCGATTTGATGTGGCATCGCGGCAAGTGCACGAACAATCCCAACGTCATCTACGTGGACGGAAACATTCTCGTCGGCATCGGAGAGCAGGAGGGCAGCACGCTCGTGGTGGATCCAGCGACCGGTGGGACCATCGAGGACCTGGGCTTCAAGAAACGCTCCTGCGTGCGGCTGACCGCGACGCCGGATTCGCTGTTCTGCCGAGGCTGGCCGGAGGGGATTACCCGATACGACCGGAAAGAAAAGAAGATCTTTTTTGACGGGTCGGTGCGGCCGTCCTGCAACGACGGTGTCATCGGGGCCAACGGTCTGTTGTACATGGGGCCGTGGCTGTGTGACTGCAACTTGACCTTGATCGGTACGGTTGCGTTGTGCTCGGCGGAAGACGCCGCCGTCACCGAAACGCCATGCGCGGACCGGCTCGAACAGGCGGCCCTGAAGACATCCAAGCTATCCTCGACGCTGGTTTCCTCGAAGGACTGGTATGCGTACCGCGGCGGCAACGCCCATAGCGGCGGCTCGAAAGCCGCGGTATCGAAACCACTGCACCCGGTTTGGACGTGGCGGCCGAAACGCGGTTTCGAGCCGACGGCTCCGGTCGCGGCCTGCGGCTCGGTGTTTTTTGCCGGGGACGACGGCGTCGTGCGCGCGCTCGATGCCGGAACGGGTAATCCGAAGTGGACGTTCCAGACGGCCGGGCGGATCCTCCAGCCGCCGACGATCTGGGGCGGCAACGCGTACGTGGGATCGGAAGACGGCTATGTCTACGCGCTTGATGCCGAGACCGGCGGTTTGGTGTGGCGGTTCCGTGCGGCGCCGGCCGAACGCCGCATCATGGTCTACGGAACCCTGGCTTCGACCTGGCCCGCGAACTCCGGCGTGCTCGTCAAAGACGGGATCGCCTACGTGGCCGCGGGCATTATCGATCACGACGGGACCTATCTGTACGCGCTCGACGCCAACACCGGCGAGGTCAAGTGGGAGAACGTCTCCTCCGGGCATGTCGACACCACCTTGCGCAAAGGCGTATCGGCCCAGGGCGGCCTGGCCATCGCGGGCGACAGTCTGTGGATGGCGGGCGGCAACGTGATCTCGCCCGCCGAGTATGCCTTGTCCAGCGGCGAATACAAAGGCCCACCGCCCGGCGACGGTTCGCCCCGCGCCAACCGCGGCGAAGAAATCGGCGTGTTCCACGACAAGTACCTCGTGTTCGGCGGACGCCTCCGCTATTCCGCTTCGGAAAACGTCGTCAATCCCGGCAGCTTCAGCCTGCGCGGCCCGAGCATGACGCTTCCCTTGGCCATGGGCAAGATCGTGCCCGTGTGGGATGACACGTTGATGGTTGTAACGCCCGAACGGTTGTCGCCGCC
The DNA here is from genome assembly GCA_035530195.1 of Bathyarchaeia archaeon. Taxonomy (GTDB): domain Bacteria; phylum Hydrogenedentota; class Hydrogenedentia; order Hydrogenedentales; family SLHB01; genus JAPLKX01. The sequence continues at coordinate 1,447 of DATKVG010000045.1, forward strand.
CACGGCCTACGCCGCCGCCGCGTTCGTGGACCTGCTCGAGAAGGGTCCCCCCATAAAGAAGCACCCCGCCCCACTATGGAAAACGTCCGCATTGGCCGACAGCCAGATACAGGCCCTGGCCCTGGCTTCGGACGCGGTAGTGGTCCTGTGCAAATCGCCCGTATCCCGCCAGCTCGTGTCGCGGTGGCGCATCTGCCTGCTCGATAGGGACAAAGGTTCGATCCGCTGGGAGTACCAACTGCCTTCAGCAGTCCGGCCCAACGGCCTCGCCATCGACCGCGACGGACGGGTCATCGTGACCCTCGCCGACGGCGGTCTGTGCTGTTTCGGCGGACGCAGCGCCGTCGAGGCCTACATGACCCGTCTCATCGGTAAGGCCGCCGGAGACCCGGCGGAGACGGCCCAGGCGATACGGCTGATCCAAGAAACCCTGCGGACCGTTCCCGACGCGGAAGGCCGCGCGCTACTCCTGGCCGGGCTCGAGAAACTCGGCGTCGACGCCTATCAAGAGGCCAAGACCTCCGGCAGCGTCTACTCCTGGCGGCTGCTCGGCCCCGTCCCCTGGGATGATCGGAACCTTATGGACAACGTGTTGGCCAAGGAACCCGTCGTCAAGGTAGACCAGCCGTGCGTTGTCGACGACGAAAAGCTCACGTGGAACCCCTTCATGACGGTGGACCCCAACGGCATGGTCGATCTGACCGCGGTCTACGGCCAGCACGACAGCGATGCCGCCTACGCCTACGCCGAGATCGAGTTTCCCGCTGCCCAAGATCTCCTCCTCAAAATCGGCAGCAACGACGGCTTTGTATGCTGGTTCAACGGCAAAGAAGTAGGCCGCTTCGACGGAGGCCGTCTCTACCGGCCCGACAACGACTCGATCAACATCCACGCCAATGCCGGCCGCAACCAGATCCTACTGAAGATCGACCAGCTAGGAGGCGCCTGGGCCATGGGCGTCCGCTTCACCGACCCCTCAGGCGCACCCGCCGCATTCGCCTGCGTAACGCCGTGAACCCAAGGGGTGCCAACCTTCGAAGAAGGCGCTTGACAAACCCCAGAGCGGGGTATAGGATGGACGTGTAGTTTCGTACGACGCATTACCCTTGTGCCGCAGCAAAGTGGCCACAGGGGGTTCGTCTCGAAGTACACGCATGGGGCGAATCGCCGAAGTTACTGCCGCCGGGCACAAGCGCACAGTTGAAGATGCGCGGCGCGGTAGGTGCGGAGACACAAGGCAATTTTCAATCCACAGGCAAGACGTGCAAAGCACGGTCTGCTTGCAGAAACTCCCACGATTTTCGCTTGGGCGCTATGTCGAGTGCGGCGGCTTTGACGCCGCTTTGGCTTTCCGCTACATAACCCCGAGCGAAGAGAAAGCGGCGTCAAAGCCGCCGCACTCCACATAGGCATCCTCCCACACCCAGCATATCCCACAGCACGCCGCCACCATGTCAAAGCACAGCGTTGGCGTGCCGGAGGGCACTGTCGCCGCACCAGAACACAGCGATGACGCGCCCAAGAACGCTGGTACCGTGCCCGAGCACAGCGAGGCCGTGCCAGGGATGCTGAGGCCGTGCCGAAGCACGGCGGCCCGGTGCCGCGGAACGGTGAGGCCGTGCCAGGCATGCTGACGCCGTTCCGAAGCACAGCGGCGCGGTTCCAGGGGTCACGAGACTTGTTTCCAAGCGCATGACGTATAGATAACCCTTGTGAAGCAAAACACTTACAAAGGAGGAACAAACAATGGCTGATTATATTCCGAGAGATGAAGCAGGACGAATCGAGTGGCTACAGCACTTTGCCGCGTGGATGACCGCCTACGGCGCGGCGCATGGTTTCACGCCCGCCGAGATTACCACCCTGAACACGGATGTAGGCGACGCCGATACGGCCGTCACCGATACCGTGGACAAAGAGGCCATCTTCCGCGCCGCCGTCGTCGCCAAACAGGGCGCGATCGGCGACGCCATCCATCTGGCCCGCGAAGACGTACACCGGCTCCAGGCCGACCCCACCATGACCGACGCCGAACGCGCCGCCGCCGGCATCACCGTACCCGACTTGACCCCGACGCCGGCGTCCGCCAGCGCGGTCCACGAACACGTACCGCCGGAATGCGCGCCCGATTGGAGCAAACGCCTCCAAATCACCCTCCATTTCGGCCTCAACCCCCACGACGAACACCGAAACGCACGTCCCGCCGGAACACTCGGCGCCCAGATCCAATACTGCCGAGGCGGCATCCCCGAACACGAAGCCGACTGGGTCACCCTCGATATCGACACCGAATCCCCCTACATCCACATCATTCACGAAGACACACCCACAACCTACGCCTACCGAGCCTGCTGGGTAGACAAAAAACTAAACCACGGCCCCTACGGCGACCCCGCCGTATGCACCGTCAGCGTGTGAGAGGATAATAAAGCAAACATGGATTGACAGGATGATCAGGATATGAAAAGAAGAACCTGGATATTCTGCCTATCCATGTTGAATAATAAGCTTGTTCTTGTTTCAGATGCGGTCCCTTAGCACCGGGAGGTATCGAATATGAGAAATACAATGTATGTGAACGTAGCGAGCACCGCGCTCATGGCGGCAACATTACTCGCGCTACTCCTGCCATCCCCGATCCTTGCGCAAAGCAGCATTCCGCGCGAGGACACCTGGATCACGGACAGAGGGGTGTACGCCATTGCCACTACGCCCACTACGACGTACATCGGCGGGCAGTTCCACTACATTGGGCCGATTACGGGGGCCGGGGTGCCTATCGACACCACAACCGGCCAGCCCGCGGGCGCGTTTCCTCACGTTAACGACACTATATCAGCCTGCTTTTCGGACGGTTTCGGCGGCTGGTATATTGGCGGAGGGTTCACGCAGGTGGGGAATATGCCGCGCAATCACATCGCGCACATTTTGGCCAACGGCACCGTGGATCTCGCTTGGAACCCCAACGCGGATAATGGGGTCACGGCCTTGGCGGTATCAGGCACGACGGTCTACGCCGGAGGCCAGTTCACGAGCATCGGCGGACAGCCACGCAACGGTATTGCCGCGCTTGACGCCACGACCGGCCTCGCCACACCGTGGAATCCCGCCCCAGATCGACCTGTCAGTGAAATAGCGGTATCCGGCACGACGGTCTATGTGTCCGGTGGTTTCGAGTACATTGGCGGGCAACCGCGGCAGTTTCTCGCCGCGCTCGACGCTACAACGGGTCTCGCCACGGACTGGGATCCCAATCCGGACAGCGGTGCCAGCACCTTGGTGGTGTCGGGTGATGGTACGACGGTTTACGCCGGGGGAAGCTTTGCGAACATTGGCGGACAACCGCGGAATTTCCTCGCTGCGATCGATGCCGCAACAGGTCTCGCCACGAACTGGAATCCCGATGCGAACAATATAGTTTCGACTCTGGTGGTATCGGGCACAACCGTCTATGCCGGAGGCGTGTTTACAAACATCGGCCGACAACCGAGAAACTACATCGCTGCAATCGACGCCGTCAGGGGCTTGGCCACGGGCTGGAATCCTGACGCGAGCGGATCATTTCCTTTGGTCCGCGCCTTGGCGATGTCACAGGACGGTACGACGGTGTACGCCGCAGGCGATTTCAATAACATCGGCGGACAGGAGCGGAACTACATTGCCGCGATCGACATCGCAACAGGTCTGGCCACGGATTGGAGTCCCAACGCGAGTAGCGCAGTCTGCGCTTTGGCGGTATCAGGCACGACGGTTTACGCTGGGGGCTTCTTCAAGAGCGTGGGCGGCGTGATACGCAACGGCATTGCCGCGCTCGATGCCGCCACGGGCCAGGCCACGGACTGGAATCCCGACGCGGGCGGCATAATGTCTTTTGTCGATGCCTTGGCGATATCGGACACGACCATTTACGCCGCCGGCCCCTTCACCAGCATGGGCGGACAACCGCGCAACCGTATTGCCGCCATTGACGCCGCTACGGGCCAAGTGACGGACTGGAATCCTGGCGCAGATAAAAGTGTCGAGGCCTTGGCGGTGTCGGACGACGGCGCCACGGTTTATGCAGGCGGCAATTTCACGAACGTTGGCGGCCAGCCCAGGAACTA
>DATKVG010000046.1:0-9921 GCA_035530195.1 Bathyarchaeia archaeon
GGCGTCTCGCCTGCACGTGCTGTGGTGCAACATTTTCGTCGGTAGTCTTAGTCGTGCAGGCGAGACGCCCGCACCACAATGAACACCCGCACCACAACCTCAAACGCCTATTTGTTTCTCGCGATACTTCTCGTCCGGCCGCGTATAGATCCGGTCTACTTCCTTCGGCGTCATGTACCGCGGCCCGCCCATCGAAAATGTCCCCACAATAATCTGCGACATTTTCTCCGCCATGTCGGTTATGTTGGTAACCGCCCGCGCCGAATCGCCGATCGCGATCAGACCGTGGTTCTGCATCATGATGGCCCGTGGCAGGACGTCCTCCTCGTTGATGTAGCGCCGCACACGCTCCCGCACTTCCCGCGCAAGCACCAGCCCCGGATCAACGTAAGGCACGTACACCGACTTGTGGCCCATCACCACGATCTGGTCCGGGCAAATCCGCTCCATCGCGACCTGCTCCGCCATCTGCGAACACAAAATCATATCCGTGTAAATCGGGTGCGTGTGCCCGATAAACTTGTATTCCGGATACCGCAGCAACAACGCGTGCAACATCGTCTCCACACTCGGACGACGCGTCTCGCCCGGCTCCACCAGCGCCTCCTTGAGCACCCGAGTCACCGTGTCATCGTTCGCGGACGGGTCCTCGAGGATGTCCGTCAGCTTCGAGATCGAAACCGCCACAAATCCTTTCTCATCGATAGTGCCCAACGTCGTCCCGGACGCTTTCACATAAAACGTGTCGTCATCGATCCGGGCCGACGTGTTCCCCTCACCCAAAATCGCATAAGTCCGCCCCGGCGAACCCAGATACCGCGACATCTCGACCAGTTGTTTCAACACAGCGTCAGACATGCAAGAAACCTCATTTCCAGTGCCTAAACGTTCAGGTAATTCTAACAAGTTAACGGCGCGTATTACACCTCGCGTTACTTGGTGTGAATAAAGCGCGTTCCGCGTGTTATAAAAGGCTATGGATACGAGGAGAGCACCGATGACCGATTCCGCTGGTGGGCCGCACGACGTGAGGGAAGATTCCGCCAGGCGCCAGACGCGGCGGTTTGTGATTTACTGCTTCCTCGTGATGTTGGCTCTCATTTTTGTGCGAGTGGCCGCCGTGCCCGCGTGTAAGGACGTTTACAGTGACTTGGGCGGCAAACTGCCGGCAGTCACTCTCTGGGCGCTCACGGCACTCGAAAAGTGGGACTCTTTTGTTTTAGTCGTCTCGGCTGCTGTCACCGTGGCTGTTGCGGCAGTCCTCTACCGCTTGCCCCCCAATTCTCAATGGCGCCGCCACGCTTTGCTTATTCCTGCCGCCGGTGGGGCCATAGTCGTCGTGTCTCTTTTCGCGCTGTTTCTCCCCATGCTCTCTTGAGCTGTAGTTTCTCCGTACTACTATCCGTCAACTTCCTGCGATTTTTCGCAGAAAATGAACGCCGGCCCCGGATCAAAGCCTGTCATCCTGAGCAACCAAGCCCTGCGGCAGGGCTTTTTTGTGGAAGAAAACCAAGATCAAAACATGTCATCCAAAGCCCGCCCCAAAGCCTGTCATCCTGAGTCCTGCCAGTCACTGGCTAAGGCTTTTGTTCATGGTCCTTTATGGCAGGGCGTGAGGATCCCCTCGCTCGGAACCAGTGGCGTCCCAAGAGGTCTCGCCAAAAAGTTTTCTTAGGAGTCCGCCCAGACACTGGCTATCATTTCTAACTCGGGGCTTTCCAATGGGCGGGCGTGAGGATCCCCTCGGTTACAACCAGTGGCGTCCCGATCAGTGCTCATTAAGTTCATGCCCGCAACAATACCGGGGGGATTCCGCCGACCGCGGAGACGCGGTCGGACGTCGTGCTGGATTCGGGCTCCTGCATTAAGAGTAGAAGCCATGTGCCAGCGCTCCTCGGAATGACACCTTCGGGTGCCTTTTGGTTGCGGCTACGCCGCGCCATGTCCTCCGTGACCTCCGTGGTAAAGATCCCCGCGCAATCCTAATTCCCCAGCGGCTGGCGGCCGTCCTGGCGTATCTTCTTAAAAAAACTCGACAGCAGCGCCCCGCATTCCTTCGCCATCCATCCCGGAAAAACTTTTGGCTGGTGGTTGAACCGTTTGTCTTCGAGCAGGTTCATCAGCGTCCCGCACACGCCCGCCTTCGGGTCGTACGCGCCGAAATACACCTCCTCGATCCGCGCCAGGATGATGGCCCCCGCGCACATCGGGCATGGCTCGAGCGTCACGTAAAGCTTCGCGTTCTCCAGCCGCCACGAACCCACCGCGGCCGCCGCCTGCGTAATCGCGATGATCTCCGCGTGTGCCGTCGGGTCTTGCAACGTCTCCCGCTGGTTATGCGCCTTGCCGATAATGTTGCCCTCGTGGACAATCACACAGCCAACCGGTACCTCGCCCGCATCGAGCGCACGTTGCGCCTCCCCGATCGCGTACTGCATGTATCGCGCGTTGTCATCAAGCATGGGGTGATTGTCCTGAAGAATCGGGGGCATGTCAAACCAAGATCGGACGGATCGGACGGATCGGACGAATCGGATCCGTCCGATCTGTCCGACTAATGATTCCGTTTCTTGAAATGCGTATAATCTAGCCATGGTTATGCTAAGACGTTGTGGTATTTGCCTTTGTGTGGCATTGGCCTCACCGGCAATTCCCGCCTTTTCACAGCAACCCATCGACCCCGCGTCCGTCTGGGAACGCGCTACCCTCTACCGCGACGAATGGGGCACGCCACACATCTACGCCGACGATTTCCAAGCCCTGGCTTTCGTGTTCGGCTGGGCGCAGGCCGAGGACCATCTCGAACCGATGCTGGCCGCATACCGGATCGCAAACGGCCGCGGCGCCGAAATCTACGGCGAGTCGATGGCCGAATCCGACGAATTCGCCCTCAAGCTGGGCCACGGGATGCTCGCCCGCAGCGCATTCCCCAACCTCGACCCCTTCACCCAGGAACTCTGCGTCGGGTTTGCCACCGGCGTCAACGCCTGGATCGTCACGCATCCCAAGCAGACTCCCGCCTGGGCCGACGGCGTCAACCCCGAAGACATCCTCGCGCTGCTGCACTGTTACCTGATGAGTTTCGCCCCGTTTGACCTGCCCGGCGCATACCGCCGCGGCGCGCCCGCCACCACCGGCAACGCATGGGCCGTCAGCCCAGCCCGGTCCGCCACCGGCGCAGCCATACTCGCCATCAACCCGCACGAGTTCTACGACAGCCCGTTCCGCTGGTACGAGGCACACCTCGTTTGCCAGAACATGAACGTCTCCGGCGCCACCCTGTTCGGCCTGCCCGTCATCATGCAGGGCCACAACGGCTCCATCGGATGGGCCCTCACGCCCAACCAGCCCGATTTCGCCGACATCTTCATCGAGCCCGCTTTCGGCGCAGAACCCCGGCGCGATCCGAAGTCGTTGATGCCGGGCGTAGATACGCAAAGCAGCGAGCGGCTCCTGCGCATGATGATGCTCGCAAACACCCGAACCTATTTCGTCAGCACGCCCGATGGCCCCATCGAACGCGCCGTCGTCTGCCTCGATTCCGCCCGGGGACCCGTCGTCAGCGTCGACGGCGGGCGCATCCTCTCCTACCAAGTCGGCGGGTACCGCGACTTCGGCACAATTGCCCAACTCGTCACCATGGCTTGCGCCCAGGACCTGCCCTCGTTCCAATCCGCCCTTATGATGCACCAACTGCCCTGTTTCCACGTCGTCTATGCCGACCGCGCCGGCAACATCTTCTACCTCTACAACGCCAAAATGGGCAACAAACCCGCCGTCGAAGTACCCCTCCAGATCGAGGAGGAAACCATTCCGCCCGCGGTCATCGACTGGACCACCCCCATGCTCGCCAGCCGGTTTACTTGGAGCGGCATCATTCCGCCCGATACGCTGCCCGCCGTCGTCAACCCCGCTTCCGGCTACCTCCAGGCCTGCGGCAACCCGCCCTGGGCCGCTACCGAAAACAGCGGCATCCTGCTCGAGATGTTTCCGCGGTGGTTTTGCTCCGACCGCGATACGTTCCGCGCCCAGCGCGTTCGCCGCTTGCTCGGCGCCGGCCGGCGATCGGCTTCTGATTTCCAGGCCATGCTGTTCGACGTGGTCGCTCCCCTGGCGGCCGACGTCGTACCCCTCATCTTATCCGCGGCCGAAGAGCGAAAAGACACCGTCGCCAATTCACACCCCGACACCTCGATCGGCATCGGCGAACTTAGAAACTGGAATTTCGTTGCCGACCCGTCAAGTGCCGGGATGACGTTTTTCCACGCATGGTGGGCTTCGCTGCACGCCCAGGACCTGTCCACCGTCCTGGCCGGTAAGGATTTCATTGCCGCCCTTAAAGAAAAATCACCCGCCGCACAGGATGCCGCAATCAACGCCGCCGCCGATGCCGCCAGAATGATGCGTAACGAGTTCAACTCCATTACCGTCCCTTGGGGCGACGTCCACACCCTCACCCGCGGCGGGAAGGAAGCGCCCGTCCCCGGCGCTGTGTCCGGCGAGCCAATCTTCGTGTCCGGCGACTTTATCTACGACTTCAAAAAGTGGCGCGCAACGTACGGGTTCGGCTACGCCATGGTGGTGTCGTTCGGCGAACAATTGACCGCATCGAGCCTGCTGCCGTTCGGCGCCTCGGAAAACCCCGCCTCGGCCCACTACGCCGACCAGTTGCCCCTCATGGTGTCAGGCCGCCTCAAACCAGCCTGGTTTTCGATCGAGGACGTCCAGCGAAACGCCGCCAACGCCCGCGGCAGAATCGTCCACCTCCGTCCCGGCGGTATGGACGCCCTGTTTGCGTTGCAGGCCGAAGAGCCCATCGCGGCGCGGCTTGACACCGCCGTCGAGGCCCCGGCCGAACTGCCTGCCGGGCTGGCCGCGTTTACACTGTTTGTCGCACCCCACCAAACCCCGCGATCCGCAGCCGTGCAAACCAACATCGAAATCCGGATACCCGAGGTGCTCTGCGCCGGCCAGGACCTCGACAAACTCTCCATCTACGCCCATGACGGCGCGGCCACGGAGGGCGCCGCCACGGAGGGCGCCGCCACGGAGGGCGCGGCCACGGAAGACGCGGCCACGGATGGCGCCGCCATGGAGGGCGCGGCCACGGAGGGCGCGGCCACGGAGGGCGCGGCGTGGAAACGGCTCGAACAGCAGGAACTCGACCTCGAAACCCGCACGTTCTCCGCCTACGATGACCGGGCCGGCCAAACCTATTGTGTCCTCGGCCCCGCTCAGTTAAGAGCCGAGCGTATGCCCATACCCGGCGAGGCCGACACGCCAGCGTTGCCGCCCCAAGTTGAATCCAGCCTGCCGCAGGCGGAAAATGTCCCTCAGCAGAACCAGCGAAAGTGGTGGTGGGGCCTGGCGGCGCAGCCACTGAGGCCGCAGCCGTCGCCACGGCCCGTCATTCGGCCGCCGGGTGCGAAAATGCCCGCGCCCGAAAATGTCGTGGGCGAGCCCGAACTGCCCAAGCTCGACATCGCGCTGCCGATCATCCCAAAAGACGCGGTCGACAAGGCCAGGGAGGCTGGCGGTGAGGAAAAACAGCCCCGCCGCAACTATAACGTCCATCTGCCCGGTGCGCGGGAACGGCAAATCGCCGTCGATCTAAAGAAGGAAGAGCGAAAAGCTAGAAAGCAGGCCGCCGAACTCAACAAACAGGCCAAAAAGCAAAAGAAAAAAGCAGAAAAAGAGTAAGATGCCGCATAGCGGTGCATGGGGGTTGGCTGGAATGAATGAGGACATGTCGGTGGGGGCGCGCTCCCGCGCGACCGGGTGGCGGCGGTGGTGGTGCGTTCAAAGCTTGAGCTTTGCGGCTGGACCTGTGGTCGAACAGGAGCTCGACCCCACCGGGTGGTTACCACGCGGTGCTTTTCGGGAGACAAGGGTGTGAAACGCAACCGATTCACCCAATGGTTGCAGGACGCGGCGGATGCGCTCCAGCGCGGCAGGCGGTTCGTCACCCATGATATCTGGCATATCGGCGGGCCCGGCGAACAAGTCTCGCCCGGCATCATCATCAAGCACATCCGCGTCGCCATCCTGCTTGTCAAAGGCGTCCTCAAGGACGACCTGCTCCTGCGCGCGTCCGCCCTCACGTTCGCCACCATGCTGGCCATCGTCCCGTTCCTCGCCCTCATGTTCTACATGATCCAGGCGTTCAACGTGGAGGGCTCCGTCGCCGACCTGCTCTCGATGGTGATCGGCTCGACTGTCAAAGGCCAGTCGACGCGCCAGTTTCTCCTCGACCTGTTCCGGCCCGCTCAGGAATCCGGCGACAACCCCACCGCCATGATCATCTCGCTGGCCGAACGCGGCGCCAACCCTGGCACGCTCACACTCGCCGGGCTCGTGTTCGTCCTGACCACCGTGTTCGGCATGATGATGAACATCGAGGGTTCGCTCAACACCATCTGGGGCATCCATCGCCGCCGGTCGTACTACCAGGCGTTTGGAAACTACATCAAGATCATCGTCCTGCTGCCGTTCCTGGTGGTGGCCGTAATGACGGTTCAGGCAATCCTCAACAGTCCCGACTTCACGTTCAGGCTCGGCAGGCTCGAATATTTCCTGCACTGGTCACAATACGCCATCAGTTGGGTCATATTCACCGTCTTTTACTACATGGTCCCGAACACCCGCGTGAAGTTCCGGTATGCGCTCCTCGCAGGCGTGATCGCCGGCACCCTCTGGTCGCTGCTCTCGCTGGCCTACATCAAATTCCAGTACGGACTCCCCCGATACAGCCTGATGTACTCGACGCTCGCGCAGATACCCGTCCTGCTGATGTGGGTCTACTTGAGTTGGCTCACGCTTCTCGCCGGCGCCGAACTCTGTTTCGCTTACCAGAACGAGAGTACTTACGCCATGGAGCGGCTCGCTGAAAACGCCAGCTACGCATACCGCGAAGCCGTCGGCATCTGGGCCATGGCCGAACTCTGCAGGCGCTTCGACGCAGGCGACACCGGCCTCACCATCGAACAGGCCGCCATGAACTGGAACGTCCCATCCCGTTTGCTCAACGACACGCTCCGCCTGCTCGAAGAGGCGCGCCTCGTCGTCCGAAGCGCCTCCGAGCCGCCCCTCTACCAGCCCGCCCGCTCGCTCGACAAGATCACCGTCGGCGACGTCGTCGCATGCCTGCGAGAAGCCGGTCGCGACCCCTCCACCCTGCGGCAGGATCCCGCCTACGAGCAGATCGCCCTGCGCGCGTTCGGCGGATCCGCCCCTTCCCCGGAAGTCACCATGGCCGACTTGGCCCGGTCTTCCGGCTGCCGGCCTGATCCCGTCAGTCTCGACACGGGCCGCTCCGCTCATACGGGCGTATAGATAAATATGACTGCGGACACCGCCCAGTTGCGAAAAACGGGGACTGACTCGCTTTTTCGGCAGTTTGAGAATAGCGTGTCTGTCCCCGCTTTTCGCCGCCCGCAGCATGAATACGTCACCGAACTTACAAACAGGAGCTTCTAGCCAAACATGCCTGCGGACGACGCGCAGTTCGACAAGGTCGAGGGGGTCGTCGAGCGTATCGTTTACGAAAATCCGGACACGGGCTTTTTCGTCGCACGCCTTCGCCCCGAAGGCGACCGTCTGCACCGGGAAGGCCGGCCCGAGCCCGTGACGTTCGTCGGAAACCTCATGGCCGTCTCCCCCGGCGAGACGATCCGCCTGTGGGGCCATTGGGTCGAGGACAAAAAGTGGGGCCGCCAACTCCGTGTCTCGAAATACGAAACCCTCATGCCGGCAACCGTCGCCGGAATCGAAAAATACCTCGGCAGCGGCCTGATCGAAGGTATCGGCCCCGTCTTCGCCAAACGGCTCGTCAACGAGTTCGGCCCCGAGACGCTCCGCGTCATCGACGAGCACCCGGAACGCCTCCGCCAGGTTCCCGGCATCGGCAGAAAACGCGCCGGCCAGATCCGCGAAGCCTGGAAGGCCCAGAAAGCCATCCAGTCCATCATGCTGTTCCTGCAGGGCCACGGGATCGGCACAGCCCAGGCCGTCAGAATCTACAAAAAATATGGCGACGGCGCCGTGGCCGTCCTGCGCGAAAACCCGTACCGGCTCGCTCGAGACATCCACGGAATCGGGTTCAAAAGCGCCGACAAAATCGCATCGAGCCTCGGCATTCAAAAAGACGCCCCCCAACGTATCGAAGCCGGTCTGCTCTACTCGCTCGAACAGGGCGCATTGGACGGCCACGTCTACCTCCCCCAGGACCGCCTCATGGCGGAAACCGTGAACCTGCTCGGTGTCGACGAAAAACGGTTGCACGGCCCGCTGGCGGCGTTGACATCGCGCGGCGACGTGGCCCACGCAGCCGTGGTACGCGAAGACGACCGCCTCTTCCTCAAAACGCTGCATGCTGCCGAACAGGGCTGCGCACACTACCTCAAGCGCATCATGAGGACGCCCGCCACCGCTATCACTGATCGAGTCGAAAATGCGATCACATGGGTCGAGAAGAAAAACAAGATCGAGCTCTCCGCCGAGCAGCGCGACGCCGTGCGGCTCGCATGTTCCGCCAAAGTCCTCGTCATCACCGGCGGGCCCGGCACCGGCAAAACCACGCTCATCAAAAGCCTACTCGATATCTTCGAGAAGAAAGCCTACGGCCCGCTCCTCGCTGCGCCCACCGGCCGAGCCGCCAAACGAATGGACTTTTCCACGGGCCGCCCCGCAAAAACCATCCACAGACTCCTCGAATTCAGCCCAAAAGAGGGCAAATTCCTCCGCAACGAAAACAACCCGCTCGACGCCGACCTCATCGTCATCGACGAAACCTCCATGGTCGACGTCTACCTCATGCACAGCCTCCTGCGCGCCGTACCCCCGCAAGCCCGCCTGTTCCTCGTCGGCGACGTCGACCAGTTGCCATCCGTCGGCCCCGGCAACGTCCTGTTCGACATCATCGCCAGCAATATCGTACCCGTGGCGTGGCTCAAGACCGTGTTCCGCCAGGCCGCCGAAAGCGGCATCATCCGAAACGCACACCGGATCAACCAGGGCCTCTTCCCCGAGTTCAACACCCGGGATTTCTTTTTCGTCGAACGCAAAGACCCCGCCAAAACACTCGAGACCGTCGTCGAACTCGTAGTGTCGCGCATCCCCAAAAAGTTCGGGCTCGACCCCATGCGCGACATACAAGTACTCGCACCCATGCACCGCGGCGAAGCCGGCGTCACACGCCTCAACGAGGCCCTCCAGGAAGCGCTCAACCCGAAGGGCGAACCACTCCCCCGAAAATCGTTCCGCCTCGGCGACAAAGTCATGCAACTCCGAAACAACTATGAACTCGACGTCTACAACGGCGACATCGGCACAATCTCCCGCACCGACGAAGAAACCAAAACGCTCGAAATCCGCTTCGACGAACGCCCCGTCCTATACCCCTTCGACGACCTCGACGACCTAACACTCGCCTACGCCGCTACCGTACACAAATCACAAGGAAGCGAATACCCCGCCGTCGTCATCCCACTTCTAACCCAACACTTCCTCCTACTCCAACGCAACGTCCTCTACACCGCCATCACACGGGCCGCAAAAATCGTCACACTCGTCGGCGACGAAAAAGCCATCGCAATCGCCACAAAAAACAACCGCGTCACTCAACGTATGACGCGCCTCGCCGAACGACTCCGAATGCCCCAATAATCCGGGCAGTTTTGCGAAACGAGGGGGAATCAGTTGACAAACCGACACCTTGTTCGTGTGATAAACGTGCATAATGCTGGCCTGGGTACTTTGCGAGATGTGTTCTTCAAGAATCGACCCGAAACTCTCTTAGGAAATTGTAAATGAGAAAGAGCAACAAAAGCCGAACGCCGAGAACGGTCTGGAGGGTCTCGAAGACGTGTGCTACAATAAGCGACGCGGGGTGAAAGTTCAGGTGTAACGCGATGACGACGGTTC
>DATKVG010000047.1:0-10041 GCA_035530195.1 Bathyarchaeia archaeon
TTTTGGTTTTGTTGCTGGAGGCTGCGGTCGAGCGTGAGCTCGACCCCACCGCGTTGCTGCATAAGATTTACGAAAGAATTTCCACGATTTTGATTATTAGGAACCCAGAAGGGGCGCGTGACGTTTACGAGAAGCACTCCATCGCCAGCGCCGCTTTCTTCGCAAATAACCTCGCGCGGTCGCGGCAGTCCTGGTAGATCTGCAGCGTGCGCTGGGACAGGATGGACGGGTCGGCCCCCTCGAGGTTGTCGCGTTCGAACCTCGAGATGAGAGTGAGCGGCCGGCATGGGGGGTTGAGTTCACCGAACAGGCGCATCCGCTCGTCGAGTGCCGTCAGTTTGCCGACGATCTCCTGGGCCTGCCGCGCCTTGCCGGGTTTTTGCAGGCATTTGATCAGGTGGTTCGTATCTTTGATACCGCCTTCGGCCATTACGGCGAGTTCACCGAACGTAGCGGCGAGCGCGTCGCGCCATCCGGCCACGCCCGCTTCGGGCGCGTCGTAGTAGCCGGCCAGTTCCGCCAGCGATTGCCGCTCGATGGCCGGGTCGCGCTGCGCACCGAGATAATCCAGCCACATCAGCCGGTACACGATCCGAATGAAATCCGGCTCGGCCACCTGCCTGCGCAACACCGGATACCACTCGAGGCAGCCGTCCGGGGCGAACCGTGTCATGTGCATCTCGACGCTGTCGAACCCGGGCTCGGACGCGGCTTGTTCGAGCTGGCCGGTGCAGGCCCGGTCGAGCGTGAGTTCCGCGGCGCGGTACACCTGTTCGGGCAGGATCAGCGTCCGCTCGTCGAGCCCACCGGGGACCCCGTCGGACCGGCCGAGGCTCGGCCTTCTGTACTCGATGGCGCAGTGGCCTTCGCCGTACGGCCCGGTTTCGCGGAAGTGGACGTGCCCGACGCTCACCAGCACCAGCGGGCAGTTCACCGCCGCAGCGATATGCATCGTGCCGGTGTCGTTGGATACGAGCAGCCGCGACCGTTCAAGCAGCGCCGCCACCTGCGGGATCGTCGTCTTGCCGTAGAGATGGAGGGCCAGCCCCGGCGCATGGTCCTCAAACGTCTTGCCCAGCGGCTCCTCCTCCTTCACGCCCAGCAGGAAAATGCGCGCGTTCTTGCGTTCCGCCAGAAGACGCCCCAGCCGCGCGAAATGGCCTTCCGACCACCGCTTGTTTTCCTCGCTCGCCCCAAGCTGAAAACACACCACAAAATCGTCCGGCCCCACCCCGTTTGACGCCAGCAACTCGTCCACAAACGCCCGGTCCTCGTCACGCACATCGAACACCAGCCCCGGCTCGCCTACCGCCTCGGGCTCGAACCGCCGCGTGATGTCGCACAGGTTCAGGTCGTTGTACTCCCGCGCGAAAACGCTGGTGAAAAAATAGTTGGTCCACGGCCCCCGCAACACAAACTGCCAGTCGTCGCTGAGGTGCGCGCCAACCACCTTCGGAATCTCGGCCAGCGTCAGCAGCATGGCTGAGGCGATACTGTGCGAACAATTGTAGGCAATATCATACTGCCCTGCGCGGATTTGTTGTATGTAGCTTCGTGTGTCGTTGTATGTGCGAAACAACCTGTCCGAGTCCTGGCTGCGGAGGTCCAGAAAAATGATATCTTCATCGTATATAAGGACTTCGTTGATATCAGGGTTTCGTTCGGCGATGGTCTTTCCCATTCTGCGGACCATCACGGCAATATGTGCGTCGGGATATTTGTACCGCAGCACCCGGATCAGCGGAGACGTCTGGAGCACGTCGCCCATCCGCGTGGTCTGGAGCACCAGGATCCTCATGACTTGTACTCCAGGAGCATTTCGGCAAAGTTGCGCACTTCCCGGAGGAACGCGAATATTTTCTCGGGCTCTGTGATGGGCCGTGTAGCGGTTGTAAGCTGGTTGTTGATGTTTTCCTGGGTGAACAGGAGGTCCTGGGGCAGCCCGGCGAGATACCTGCCGAGGGGCGTGTCGGCGCCGGCGCGTTCGACCATCTCGGCGACGGTCCGCTGGATGCGGATGCCTTTGCGCAACATGCGCCCGCCGTACGTATCGATCAGGACATCGAGCATCTGCCTGGCACGGTTCTCGTAGGTGTGGTCGCGGAGGACTCGCGCTCGAGCGCGTTCGGCGAACGCTTTTCGTTCGTCGGGGTGGGCGAGGAAGTGGTCGATCCTCGAGCGCAACTCGCGCAAGTCGCGGTACACGGGCAGCTCGGACTCGAAATCGAAGAGTTTTTCAAGGCCGATGCACGGGTCGCACAACTGGAACCCGCCGCACGCCGCGGTTTCAAACACGCGCGGGTTGATCGCGTCGCACTGCGGGTCGACGCCCTCGCAGAACGTGCTCGAATGGAGGTTGAGGTTGATTTTCGAGGCCGAAGCAATTTGGGTGAACAGCTCAGGGGTGAACCGCTGGCCGGGCCGGCATAGAAGCGGCGCCAGTTCGCACGCAATCCAATCGACGCCCCAGATCTTGAAATTGTAATCAGTGAGGCCTTTAAACATCTGGATCCGGTTGTAATATCCGGCCCCGGCGAACGAGATATCGCAGCCAAGCTCCTTTTCCTCGTCCGGCGTGAGCTTGCACGGCTTGTGCATGTCGGGGTCGCACGCCGTCTGGACGTAGGCG
The DNA here is from genome assembly GCA_035530195.1 of Bathyarchaeia archaeon. GTDB lineage: Bacteria > Hydrogenedentota > Hydrogenedentia > Hydrogenedentales > SLHB01 > JAPLKX01. The sequence goes on from DATKVG010000047.1 coordinate 2,630, forward strand.
TGGCAGGGGCAACCAGCATCGCTCAGCCGCTGCTCGAACTCGCCCGGCTGGATATGGAAAAAACCGTCGTAGTACGGGGCGACCTCTTTCCAGTACGGCAGGTGGCGCCAATTCTCCACGTACCAGAACGCCGTAACCACGCCTTGCGCCGACAGCCGCAGCGGAAACTTCGGGCCGACCGGCGCTTGCGCCATCACGATGCAGATGTCCGGCGCGAACTCCATCACGCGCCCGTAGGTCCACTCGCCGAGGAAATGCGAAAACATGTTGCCGAGTTGCCCCGACGCCTGCTTGTTCTTGATGCTCTCCGTCGTGTGCTTGTACAGGTCCCAGGCGGGGGCGTTGTCGATCAGCATGCTGACATGGCCCAGCGTGCGGAACGCCCGTTCGAGATAGCCGGCTATCGGCAGCGACCCGCCGTACATCGGCCCGACCACCGCCACCCGCAGCCGTTGCGTCCCGAGCGCCGCCTTCGAAATCGTGGCCGCGGCCGCGGCGCAATACTCGGGGTGGATGCGCGCGGTGGCAGGGTGAATCAGGATTTGCGGGATCTGGCGTGCGAACGATTCGAATGCCTCGCACCCGCTGAACCCGTCGATGTCGCCGACGGCCAGCGGGACGTCCGAATCGCGCAGGACATGTTGCACGGCCAGTGCGGCCACCGCGGCGTCTGGCTCGAACACCGCGACATGCACGCCGCGCGACTCGAGTTCCGCGACGTGATAGCCCAACCCGCAGCCGATCACCGCCACGGGCCGTTTCAAGTCGAGTTCGGCCGAATCCACCAGCCGCGCCGCTTCTTCCCGCGGCTGATACCGGCTGTGCAAAAGCACGCCACCCGATTTGATTGTCGGTTCGCCGCCCCGCCCTTCAACCAGCGTGACATCGCCTGACGGCGCCATGTTGGCAAAGTCGGCCGTATATGCGCGCGCGGGTTTCATAAGGCTTCTCCCCGGATTGACTCGAGCATGCGGCGCGCGCGATCATTCGACGGCACGAGAGAGAGCAGCGATTCCAACCGCTGCACCGCTTCTGCCGCTTTTCCAAGTTGCACGAGAATTTCCGCCAAATCGCAACCGATATCCGCGTTGGCGGGGTAGAAATCGGCGTAACGCCGCATCACGTCAACGATATCGCCGCGGCGGTCAAGCCGGCCCGCGACTTCATACAGCGGCGGCAGCAGTGCCACGTTGTCCAGCCCCGCACCGCACGCCTCATACAGCAACTTGAACGCGGCATCGTTTTTGCCGCGCGCCATATATATCAAGCCCAGCCCGCCGGCAGCCAAATCGTTGGCCGGGTCATCCTCGAGGGCTTTTTCGAGCCGCGGCGCCGCCTCATCGTACCGGTTCATGGCCACCAGCAGGATGCCCAGTTCCGTCGATACGGCGCGGTCATCCGGCCGCAGGCTCAATGCTTTCACGTACAGCCGTTGCGCCGTCTCGGCTTCGTGCAGGCGCCCGGCGGCTCTTGCCATCAGCACTGTCCGCTCGAACTCGTCCACGCCATACGCCTGCTCAGCGATCCGCAACGCCGCCTCGTTCTCGCCCAGCTCGAGCGACAGCCGCGCCCGCTCAAGCCGGTCGGCGCCGGGATGCCCCGCGACCACCAGATACTGGTACGTGCGGAGGTCGGCGGCATCGGCGTCGTTCAGCGGCTCGATCGTGACACGGCCGATCCGGATCGCGCCGCCCGCGTCGCGCGGCAGCCGTTTCTCGTCGACAAACGACAGCGGCGAAATCCGCAGCAGTTCGAGCCCCGCCGCCTCGACGAGGTTTTGCATCTCGGCGGCGGTGAAAAATCGAAGGTGCGTCCGGTCGAGAATGCCCGCATCGGCGTAGGTCCATCGGCCGCCGGCCAGCATCGCGATCACCTCATAAAACCGGACGTTGGGTATGCTCATCACGATGACGCCGTCTCGGGCGAGCACGCGCGCCGATTTCCGCAGTGCCATCACCGGGTCGCGCAGATGTTCGAGCACGTCCGCGAACGTCACGCAATCGAAATAGCCGTCGTCGAACGGCAGGTCCATTTCCTCGATGTTGCCCGGGGTCGCGCTGTCGAGGTGTTCCGCGGCGAGGTCGCGCGCTTCCGGGATAATCTCGACTCCATGCACTTCGCGCACGCCGTGTTCTTTAAGCAGCCTCCCGAACTCGCCGCCGCCGCACCCGACGTCGAGTACCCGCTCGACGCCAAACGGCACGAACTGCGCGATCTCGGGCCGCGCCTTTGTGTAATACGAATCGACTGTTTTGAGGGCGCCGGGCCTGCCGAAGCGTGTGTCCGCGGCCTTTTCAATGGCCTCGCGCCAGTTTTTCACGAACGCCTCAATTGAAAACACGCGGGCGACAGTTTCGCGGCCTTTTTGGCCGACGTCTCTGGCGAGCCCTGCATCGTCGAGGAGGCGGCACACGCGCTCGCGGAGACCCGCCGCGTCGGACGCCACAAAACCGTCTACGCCGTCGGTGAGCGGGCACGTGGCGTTTTCGAGCGCAACGACCGGCATACCCGTAGCCATCGCTTCGAGCGTGCTCAGGTTGTAACCGTCTTCGTACTCCTGCCGCGTGACGTGCAGCAGGCACCGCAGCGACCGGTACTGACCGATCAGGTTTTCGAACGACCCCGCTTCGCGCGCCGCCGCCATCTGCGGGTCCACGCCGGTGACGCGGTTCGGGAGGCCCTTGCAAACTTCTTCCTGCAGATCGACGTCGAACATGAGGTTGCGCGACCGCATCATGTTGCCCACCCGCAGCACCTCGGCCGTCTCGCCCGTGTATCCGCCATACTCGTCGACGTCGATGCCGGGCCGGATCACGATGCCGCCGATCCCGTAGTCGTTCATTTTGGATTCGGAGATGAACACAAACTGGAACTGTTCATCGAGCCGCAACAGCAGCCGCTCATACGCTTCTGCGCCGGTTTCGGGGTCGGTCGTCATCGTGGTTTTGAGAAACGTTTTCCGGTTGTGGCACACCAGCATCATCGGCGTACGCCGGTAGGGGAGCAGGTCGAGCGCGTTCGACTCGTTGTGGGCGATCACCACGTCGAACCGGCCCGCGGCGAGGTCTTCGCGCCACACCGGCTCCTCGACGAGCGTCATGTTGGGCGGTATGGGGCGGTAATGGGTGTGCCACGCGCGGGCGAGGTGCGGCTGGCGGTACAAGCCGATCGTGAATGGCAGGCCCGTTTTGGCCATAAGTGCGAGGTACGGTTCGTGGAAGTTGAACGTGAGTACGCGCGGTACCGCCATACTCAGCCGCGGCCGCCTTGCGCCCGCGAACGAAGCATGCCCACGATACGGGCTTCCATCTCGGCTCGATGCGGCAACTCGTGTTCCAGCAAGTCGCCCAGCGTCACGCAATCACCTTTTTGAATGCCTTCGGCGGCCTCAGCGAGAAGGGTGTTGAGTTCGGCGTGATGTTCGGCGATGGGTTTGCCGTCCACAACGGCCGAATTGAGGTCGATGTCGAGTGCGCTGGCAACCTGGATCTGCCGTTCCTTGACCGTTTTCCAAATCGCCGCAAGCTGGTGAAACGGATCATAACCCGAATCGGGGTCTTCGCTCTGAAACACTTCCGCCAGCCGCCGGCACACCTGCGGCAGGTCCGGCAGCACCTGCTCGAGTTCGGTCAGGGCGTTGTCGACCAGGCTTTTGATATCCTCGGTGGTGATTTCGAGCGTGGCCACGTCCGCAGCCGTTTTGCTCCGCAGCGTTTCGACGAGCGCGTCCGGTGCAACATGGGCGCCATTCACCCGCACGCTCATCACCGCCCGGCCGCGCGTCCGCACGTAATCACTGACCGCCGCCACCGCCTCGAGCACGTCGCGCGGCTCTTCGGTCAAGCCGCTGAATGCAACGTTGTCAATACTGATGTTCATGGGTCGGCCCTTTCTTCACCGGGGGATTAGATCCGAGATGCCCTCGACCGGCGCCGACGCCGCGGCCTGCGCGTTTTCCGCCTGGATGGCCAGGTAAACCTCGCGCCGATGCACGGCCACGTTGCGCGGCGCGATGATGCCCAGCTTGACTTGGTTGTCTTTGAGGTCGAGGACCTTCAGCTCGATATCGCTGCCGATCATGATGCTCTCGTTTTCTTTACGAGTCAGTACGAGCATGGACTGCCTCCTGTTTCTGATCAGGGTCCTGCTGTCCCCGAGCGAGCAGGTATTGAACGGGATAGTCGCTCCGTTCAAGGATGGTTTGCTTGGCCAGCCGATGGCGCGGATTCACCAGGATAGGCGCCTTCAGGTTGGTTCTCACCAGCGACCGGTCCTGCGGAACCACCACCAGCGTGTAAACCTCGAGGCTGTCGACGGACTCGGCGGCCAGTTCGGCCAGATCCGAGGGGTCCAACTCGACGTGGTAGTCGGGCACCACCGCCCGCGGGTCCATCACCAGGAACGCCAACTCGCCCGATTCCACGGACTGCAGCCACTTCACGGCCCCGCCTTCCGCCACAGGAATAAAGACAAATCGGCGATGCTCCGGAAAACCGATAATCGGCTGTGTGAACGTGAGGATGAGGTCGGCGTCAACGTCGACGGCGCCGAACCGCGTGGTCTTTAACTTCATAGGCCCTCCGCTACGCAAGGTTCCCCAATACTCAGAGTATGCACCAACACCCCCGCTACCCGCAACACAAATCAACAGACCCTGGACATCAGTGGACAACGTGAACTTTGTACTGCTAACCCTCCATTCGTTGTTACGGCGCACAGAACGCAGCATATGCCTCGGACGGCCCCCGGCCCTGCCAAGGCTGCAAGATTGTAGGGGGCGTCCCGCTCCTCATTTCGTCCACAATGTCCACTGCGGAACACGCTGCTATAAAGATGCCCCAAGCAAGTGAAAAATAAACGTGATCGACGCCGCAAGAAGGGCCGAGGCCGAGGCAAGAGGCATTTTGGCCGTACCGCCTGAAAAGCAACCCGGAGGCGGCTCTTCGTCTCCCGCACCTTCGCCTTCACCCTCGCCTTCCTCACCCTCGCCCTCGCCTTCACCCTCGCCTTCGCCTTCACCCTCGCCTTCGCCTTCACCCTCGCCCTCGCCTTCGCCTTCACCCTCGCCCTCGCCCTCGCCTTCGCCTTCACCCTCGCCTTCTCCCTCACCCAGCCACTGGTCCACGAGCGGGAAGGTCTGTTCGAACCGGCCAAAATAGTCCGGCTCGTCGGGCTCTAGACATGAAGCATTTCCGCCCCAAAGCTGGCCAACGATGAGCTGCGAATCGCTTAGAAGCAGCGGGCATCCCGACGAGCCGCCCTCGGTGGTGCCGCCGTCCGGCCATCCCGGATTCCTGTACGTCCTGTCCCAGAGCGACTCGAGAAAAAATTCGTAAGTCCTTCCGAATGGCGGACTACCCGCTTCAGTGATATGGCCAAAACTGATGCGTTTGTAGCCCTGGTTGGGATGATGGATGGCCGTCACGGCTGTCCCGACCTCGACATGGTCCGTCGTCCAGCCGATATAGGGGATTCCTTCCGGTGGGTCATTCTTCAGCCGGACCAGCGCGAAGTCTGTAACGGCTTCCTGCGCAAGGAGATCCGCCCCGCCAGACGTCCGCGGCACCGTCGACGGGTTGGGAGGGGTGCCGTTGCACTCAGACGTCTGGAAAAGCCAGAAAAACTCCATGCTTTCCGCGTCTTCGTTCCATTCGTCGAGGCAATGGTTGGCCGTCAGAAAATACGGCACGGTCGTGTCCGGGTCGGAATCCACCACCAGCGTGCCCGTGCAGTAGAGCGCATACACATCGCTGACGAACGAGAAGGCGGCAACTCCCCGCGAGACCGGATACCACTCCGACTCACACGTCACATCGAGGTTGCAGACACCCGCTTTGGTCCAGGCGATGTCGCCGAAATCCTCGTAGGTGTGGACCAGCTTGTCGATCTCCAACTCCAACCCGTCTACCGGCGCGCCGGGAGGCAACACGCACTCGATGGTGCATGAATCGGCGAAACACGACGGGCTCCAGAACGTCCCACCGGCAAAATCCGACGCGCTGAAGGGACCGTACGCCTCGGCGGGTTCCGCCGTGTTGTAAACTGTGACGGTTGCGGAGCCGGGAAGCTGGACGCCGTTGAAATGAAGCCGCATCGCCCGCGCGCCCGGCGAGGTGATCGTCAGCGTCCACATTTTCCCGCCGTCCGGCAGGTCGCGCCACGCCCCGACCGACGCCGACGGATGCCGCACCGACACACGCCCGGGCAGCGGCCGCACCACCCCGATCCGGTTGCCCGGCTTTTCGATCCCGTTCTCGGGGCCGGTGTCCAATTCCGCCTGGGACAGGGGCGCCAAGCCGAGCACGGGGGCCGGCGCCAGCTTGTGTTTCGGGCCGACCGGCTCAGGCCGCGGCGATGCAATTTTCCATTGGAACGGCGGGATCTCCGTCTTGCGCTCGATCGGCTCGAGGTTCCAGTTCTTCGGCTTGATTCCGAGTGCGTCTAACTGCACCTGACCAAGCAGGTTGCCGTCGCCGTCCGCATACAGGTCAAACGGCTCGCCGCCATCGCCCGGCCGCACCCGGTAGCCCGAGATCATCTCGCCATTGGCCCGCGCCGATTCCTGCCACACAAGCAGCACCGTGAACTGGTCGGCCGGGTAGCCGTGCAACGCCAGAAACTCCGACGCATCGGGAAACGCCGGCTCGGTGCAGTCTGGGCACTCCGCCACGGCAACCGCCGCCATTACCACACCCGCCGCCACAAACGCACTCAATTTCACATACTTATGCACTTCAATGCACCCCATTCTGCAAGCCAATACAAGTCCGGCCAGTCTACACAAACCTCGGAAATAAGGCAAAGGCGCGGTCGTCTCGTCCGCGCCGTCCAGCAAACTAGCTCAACAGTTGTAACGAAGCCTGTTGTGCCGATCTTAGCCTGGAGCCTGGACGGCGCGCGTTGGAAAACGCGGCCACGGGCCGACACCTACGGTAGGTCCGAAATGGTTTTGGACCGTGCTCAGCGAAAATAAACTTCCGCGCATACTATCCGCATCTTTCACCTCCGAGCACCTTCATTCTGTCAACCAATTCCCCCTTGTTCCACAAATCTTGACCAGATTCCCCCTTTTTCCGACCCCAAAAAGAGCACCAACTCAAGCTATATAAAACGGAGGCATAGGAAAGCGTCGAGACAATGAAAGAGGCCGGCAATTCCCCCGCCGTGTTCGGTGGGGTCGCGCACCCGCGCGACCGGGTGGTGGTGGTGGAGGCGGCGCTTTCGATGCCCAGGTTTTGGGTGATGGCGCCACGGTCGAGCAGGAGCTCGACCCCACCGCGTTGCTGCCCCAGTGCGTTGCTCCCCAAACATCCTACATTCTCAACAGGAAACCAACATGACTACACATTCAAGACGCTGGAAAGCGTTGGAAATACGCGCCGCGGAATCGCTTGGCGGCGAACGCGTGACGA
>DATKVG010000048.1:0-6090 GCA_035530195.1 Bathyarchaeia archaeon
TTGCCGCTTGCGGTCTCGCTGCGTCGCATCAAGAGACCCACCGTGTTCACACCAAGACCCCGGGATGGCGGAATGGCCTGCCTTTACAAGCCCAATCAAGAACTCGCTTCGAGGTGAAAGAGCCTTACGTGCGGATTCTGGACGCTGGACTGCGATGCTGCCGGTCCGCGCGGCGCATCAGGCAGTGGTGAAAACCGCCATCTTTTCCCGTCTGCTCCGTCATGGCGATGAACTCGAATGCGCCGCTGAACAATCCCGCGAGGTCCTGCGGGGTGAAGCAGCGCCGGTAGGAGCCCTGCGCGATGTGCCACGGCCGTTTCGCGCCTCGAAACATCCGGAACCGCGGGCTGAACACCGACAGGATGTAGAACCCGCCCGGTTTCAGCACCCGCAGCAGGCCCGACTTGTACCTTGGCCAGTCCGACTTGAGTTGATGGTGCAGGCATCCGTAATCAAGCACCACGTCGAACGTTGCCCGCGGGAACGGCAGGCGCAGCGCGTTGGCCTGGCGGAACTCGACGTGGGGCGCGCCGGATTTCTTCCCGATCTTGCGCGCCCGTTCGAGTGCGCGGGGTTCGTAATCGACCGCCGTGACGCGGAATCCCAGTTTTGCGGCGGCAATAGCGTGCCGGCCCTCCCCGCACCCCAGGTCGAGCAACGCGCCGCCCGGGATGCGTTTGCGGACGTGCCGCAGGAACTCGACCGCATACGGCGACGGCTCCAAAACGCCCCAGCCATGGACGCCCGTCGTGTATGCCTCCCGAAAATACCGCCGGTTTGCCCGTTCCGCTTTATCCATTTGGACAGGATAACAGGATTTACAGGATTAAAGAAGCATGTTTATGGCCAAGATGGTGGATAGAATACGGGCATCTTCCGCACTGTAAGTGCGTAATGAAATAGACCGGGGCAACGCCCCGGTGACAGATCAAACAAGCGCGACCATCCTGTAAGGATGGCAGGGACTGTTGTAATGCTTCTCCCGCGGGCGGAAACGGTTCTCCTTCGGCCCTTTCAGGGCGGAGATGTTTGGGGCGTTTCGAGTACCGGGGCGTTGCCCCGGTCTGTTTCATTCGGCGCTTATAGCGCCAAGATGCAGGCGAGACGCCCGCACCACAATTTGACCCTTCCCAATGATTCTACTTTTTTGTTCAATAAATCCTGTTAATCCTGTTATCCTGTCTAAAAAGGGAGAAACCAATGAAAGGGAGCCGCAGGAGTTTTCTGAAAGCCGCGGCCGGCGTGGCGGCCGGGGTGGCGTTGGGTGGAAGCCGCGCGCATGCGGCTGGCAAACGCAAGCCAAACCTGCTGTTCCTCTGGACGGACGAGCAGCGGGCTGATACGATCGACGTCTACGGCAACCGGAAGATCCAGTCGCCCAACATGGCCAAGCTCGCCCGCGAGAGCGTCGTGTTCCAGAACGCGTACGTCAGCCAGCCGGTGTGCACGCCGTCGCGGTCGACCGTCATGACGGGGTTGTGGCCGCACCAGTCCGGCTGCATCCAGAACAACATCCCCCTGGCCGAGCGCACGCCCACGTTCCCCGAACTCGTGGGCGATCCCGACTACAGGACGGGCTATTTCGGCAAATGGCACCTGGGCGACGAGGTGTTCGCGCAGCATGGGTTCGAGGAGTGGCGCAGCATCGAAGACATCTACCGCAAACACTTCCGGCCCGGGCGCGACCAGACCGCGCTCAGCGACTATTCGAAATGGCTGGCCGGCCTTGGTTACAAACCCGACGGCGACGCGGGCGCGTTCAGCCGCGCGTTTGCATCGAAGCTCCCAATTGAGCATTGCAAGCCGAAGTTTTTGGAGTTGCAGACGTGTGACTTCTTGCGCAGGCATCGCGACGAGCCGTTTATGCTGTACGTCAACTTTCTTGAGCCGCACATGCCGTTCTATGGCCCGCTCAACGACCTGCACAAACCCGAGGACGTCGATCTGCCCATCAATTTCAACGATCCCATCGACGACAACGAGCCGCGGCAGTGCCGCGACCGCGTCAAGAAATACGTCACGGGGCTCTACTCGAACGGCCTCGACCTGACACAAGAGCCCGACTGGCGGCGCCTGATCGCCCGATACTGGGGTCTCGTGAGCCAAGTGGACCGGAGCGTGGGCGCTATCCTGTCAACGCTGGAGGAGTTGGGGCTTGCGGAGGACACCATTGTCGTCTATACGTCCGACCACGGCGACATGATGGGCTCGCACCGGCTCGTCGAGAAAAGCCTCATGTACCAGGAGGCGATGCGCGTCCCGCTGATGGTTCGCGCGCCCGGGCGGCTCGATCCGCACCTCGTCGAAGGCCAATTCAGCCACATCGACCTCGTGCCGACGCTCCTCGACCTGATGGGCAGCGGCGCGAAAGAAGGTCTGCCAGGAAAGAGCCTGCTGGGCGCTATGCGCGGCGAGAAACCTGCGCCGCGGCCCGTCTTCGTCGAGTGGAACACGGCAACCCGCGAGCCGGGGGCGAAGGCGTCAAGCGACCCGTCCGCCCGCGCCATCATCACGCCCGATGGCTGGAAACTGTGCCTGTACGACACCGGCGAAGCCCAGCTTTACAATCTCAAAGAAGACCCCGGCGAGACGACGAACCTCTTTGGCCGGCCCGAGCACAATTTTGTGGTTAAACATCATTTGTCCGGTCTGATTTGGAATTGGCAGGCTAAGGTTGGCGATACGCTGGAGTTGCCACAGGCTAAAGGCCCCTTGGGAATCATTTCGCCCTCCGCTTCTGAGCCCGTTGGCCCACTGATTTACAGATAAACCTGGAGGATATTTGGCATGAGACCGCGTGGCGTTGCATTCGTTGCCGCCGTCATGTGTTTCATGGCGCAGGCATCCTTCGGCTCGTTGGATTACTGGCCGACGACCGGCTGGCGCGCCTCGACGCCCGAAGAACAGGGCATGGACTCGACCATGCTGGCGGAATCCCTGGCTGCTCTCAACAAGAACCCGATCAACATCCACAGCCTGCTCATAGTCCGGCACGGGTACATGGTTGTGGAAGCGTATTTCGCGCCGTTCATGCAAGGCTCACAGCACGACGTCGCGTCGGTTACGAAGAGCGTGACGGCCACGCTCACCGGCATCGCTGCCCACAAAGGCCTGATTCGCAGCCTCGACGAACCCATCCTGGACTTCTTTCCGCAACGCACGGCCGCCAACCTCGATGATCGGAAAAAGGCCATGACGGTCGCGCACCTGCTCACGATGTCGTCCGGCCTGACGTGCATCACCAGTCCCGGCGAGGTCACGCTGATGCAGATGATGGCGAGCCCGGACTGGGTCCAGTTCATGCTTGACCAGCCCATGCAGGACGAACCCGGGACGCGGTTTGTCTACAACAGCGGTGGCGTTCATCTCCTGTCGGCGATCCTCCACCAGGCTGCCGGCATGAATGAGGTCGAGTTCGCAAAACAAAACCTTTTCGGCCCGCTGGGCATCACGAACGTGGCGTGGCCGCTCGACCCGACCGGCACGGACAACCACGGCTGGGGCGACCTGCGCCTGACGCCGCCCGACATGGCTAAGCTGGGCCTGCTGTACCTCGATGGCGGCCACTGGGACGGCCGGCAGGTGCTGTCGCCCGAATGGGTGGCCGCCGCGACCAAGCCACATGTGGCCACATCGAATCGGGCCCACCCCGGTTACGGGTACCTGTGGTGGATCAATGACGGCGCCGGTTTTGCCGCCGTGGGCCGTGGCGGCCAGCGCATTAACGTTATGCCGGATCGGGATCTCGTGGTGGTTACAACGTCGGGCACCGATAACAGAACCATTGACCAGACGCTGCCCACTCAGATCGTCGCCGCGGTGAAATCGCCCGGCCCGCTGCCGCCCAATCCGTCCGCCGTAGATCTGCTGAGCGGCGAAATCAAGAAGGCAGCCGTCAGAAACGAAAAGCCGCAACCCGTGCCGAAACTGCCCAAACTTGCGCGCCGCATTGCGGGCAAGACCTACACGTTGGAGGCCAACCCGTTTGGGTTGGCGAGCTTCTCGCTTGAATTCCCCAAGAAAGACGAAGCGTTTGTGCGCATCACAAGTGCCGGTGGCGCGGCGGGCGGCGCCGTCATGCAATTTGCAGTCGGTCTCGACGACGTGTTCCGCATGGCAAAAGGCAGGGAAGGCCTTCCCGCCGCGGGCAAAGGTTCGTGGAAAGACGACAAGACGTTTGCCATGCAACTCGACGAGATCGGCCACATCAACCGGTGGATCATCATGGCTACGTTCGATGAGAACAACGTGACTCTTTTGATGCGGAGCCTGTCGGGCCTTGGCGAACTCACGCTAACCGGCAAGATGCGCGCGGACGCGGCCGAGTAAGGTGGGATTTATGAAACCAGCAATCGTCACAGGCATATTGACAATTATCCTCGCCACAGCGGTACATGCGGGCGAGTTGACGCTGCACCTGCGCAGCCGCGTCGAGATCGAGGGTGCCGGGCCGGCGCAGTGGTGCGTGATGAACCGGCAACGCGCAGTCGCGCCCGCGGAAACCGCGATTATCATCTGCGACATGTGGGACAAGCATTGGTCGCGCGGCGCAACCGAACGCGTTGCCGCAATGGCCCCGCGCATGAACCGGGTCGTGAAGGCCGCGCGCGACATGGGCATCTTCATCATCCACGCGCCGTCGGAAACGATGGGGTTCTACAAAGATTCGCCCGCCCGCAAGCGCATGATGGACATGCCCAGAGTCGACCTGCCCCGGTTGCCGGCACGCATTTACCCGCCGTTGCCCATCGACGATTCCGACGGCGGGTCCGACACCGGTGAGACGCTGCCGCACAAGGCTTGGACGCGCCAGCATCCCGCGATCGAGATCGACGAGTTGCGCGACGGTATCTCGGACAATGGCATCGAGATCTGGAGCGCCCTCGAGAATAAAGGCATCCGGCACGTGATCATCATGGGCGTCCATGCCAACATGTGCATCATCAACCGGCCGTTCGCGATCAAAGCGCTCGTCGGGCGCGGCATGAACGTCTACCTGGCGCGCGACCTGACCGACGCGATGTACAACCCGGCGATGCCGCCGCATGTCAGCCATTGGGAAGGCACGCAACTTGTGATCGAGTACATCGAGCGCACGTTCTGCCCGACAATACGCAGTGACGACATCGCGGCCGTGCCCGGCGATGATGCGGGCCGGTTCATTGATACGCTGCCGGAGGCGCCGGGTAGCGGTTGCGGCAAAAGTGCAGGCGAGACGCCCGCACCACAATGAAGGCGAAATGAAGGCTCTCGTACTGGTTGATTATGGGCGGTTCGAGTTGCGCGATGTGCCGGCGCCGGCAATCGGCCCGCACGACGTGCTCGTCCGCGTCAAAGCTTGCGGTATCTGCGGCAGCGACGTCCACGGGATGGACGGCAGCACCGGCAGGCGACGCCCGCCCGTCATCATGGGGCACGAAGCCGCCGGCGTGATTGCCGCAACCAGGCCCGACGTGGCCGGCTGGAACGAGGGCGACCGAGTCACGTTCGACTCGACGGTGTACTGTGGCGATTGCGGCTGGTGCCGTGACGGCCGGGTCAACCTGTGCGATAACAGAAGGGTGCTGGGCGTATCGTGCGCCGACTACGTGCGCGACGGCGCATTTGCGGAATACGTGGCGGTGCCGCACCATATCCTCTACCGCCTCCCGGACAACCTCCGGTTCGAGCAGGCGACGATGGTCGAGCCGCTGTCAGTAGCGGTGCATGCAACGGGGCGCGCGCCGCTGAAACCGGGCGACGGCGCGCTTGTGGTTGGCTCGGGCATGATCGGCCTGCTGATCGTGCAGACCCTGCGCGCGGCCGGTTGCGAGTGCGTTGTGGCGGTCGACGTCGATCCCGCCCGACTGGACCTCGCCCGAAAACTCGGCGCGCATCACGCCGTCAACGCGCACGATGAAATCTCGGCCCTCGGCGCGATCATGGAACACACGGGCGGGCGCGGCGTCGACTCCGCGTTCGAAGCCGTCGGCATTACGCCCGCAATCCGGCTCGCGGTGAAATCATTATGCAAGGGTGGGTCGCTCGTGATGGTTGGGAACGTATCGCCGCAAGTCGATCTTCCGTTGCAGGACATCGTGACCCGCGAAC
>DATKVG010000049.1:0-31618 GCA_035530195.1 Bathyarchaeia archaeon
CGAGGCTTACTCCTGCCGAGAACAAATCGGGGAGATTTTGAACTTCCACGGCCAACACGACGCCCTGAACCGATGGCATAATACGACGTAGCAACTCCGCAATCTTGTTTTCGACGACAGCGAGGGAGTCAATCCTTTCGGGTGCACCGGCGGCGTCGACTCGGTTTAGCAGCCCGCGGATATTGTCAAGAGCCTCTTGGAGATCGAGAAAGCGGGGGTCACGTTGGAGTATCCGCTCAGACAAGTCACCCATAAGCCGCCGAAACGCAGATGTGCTTGATCGCCGGTCGATTTCGTCCGAATAGTCGGTGATGGCAGGCAAAAGGTAGACGCGCGGCAGGCTAGCTGCGACGTTACTCTGTAGACCCAGGGCCTGGGTTGTGCTTAGATCCGGCGGATCATATTCGACATCGTTTTCAACGAGGTACCAATCTAGCCACTTAGTGAAGTCGCTTTTTGTGCACTTGCCATCCTGCAGGAAGTAGCCAGGCAGACCAGCCTCCTTCACGATGTCGGCCCACTTTGGGCGATCCCCATACTTATCGTTAATCTTCCTGAGTGAAAGATACCAAGCCGACGGCTCAGCGCGATAACCGTGGAACTCCGCCGAGACCTTTTCCTTTGCACTGCGGTCATCGATAGCCAAGGAGACGTGCTTCTCGATAATGAGGCACCCCTCCACAAGGTAGGACTTCCAACGCCTCCTCTCGGTCTCTGTCAGCGAGTCAAACGTCCCCTTAATGATGATAGGGCTTGCTGGATCCTTGAAATCGTCTTTAGTAAGCTTTCCAGCACCAGCCGATACCAGAACATCGATGGCCCGTAGAAGATTGGACTTTCCGCAATTATTCTCTCCGATCAGCGCGATGAGCGGCTCAACAGTAAACTCCCCTGAGTTTGCGATGGACCGGAAGTTTTGCACTTGAAGACGCGAGAGCCGCATTTGTACACCCTATTAACGAGCCATACTTGAACTGTGTATGGGGGGTGTCGGTCCTCCGTAACGCGCCGAGAAGGTTTGCCTCCCCCCACCCTTATCGATGCAAGTATATAACGGATAAGAAATATATTACAAGCTGGACGCTGCCTCCATATAACTATCTTAACTATGGGCGGTACGGGTGCATGTGGCTGATTGGCCTTGGCCGGTGCGCTTGCTTTTTGACCGCGTAACGGGGCGATTTGTTCGTGTATTGCGAACTTGGTCGAATCGTCTGTCTTGGTGATACTGGGACCGCATGGACAGCGTGGAAGCGCCTTCGCTGAAGCTTCGGCGCACAAGCGCCATGGACGCAGGTGAACAGGGGACAACAGGCGCCTATTTGCTGCAAGCTACGCGGTAAACCCGAGAGTAGCGAAGTCAGTCTATAACTGCCTGTCGAATGGCCCGGCTTTGCCGTGGGTGCTGGTGTTGAGCCTCACTGTTCGATCTTGAACGTCCACGCGTATTGGCATGGCCGGTTGCGCTGGTCCTGCAAGGTTTTTGGGATCTGTATTACGATGCCCTCGCGGGTCCGTTTCCAGCGGAGCGGCTTGGCGCAGCCGAGGAGGCGGATCTCGGAGCCTGTCCTCGGTTGGACGGTTTTGAGCGCGAGCCGGCGGCCGGGCCACTCGAGGCAGATGGCGTAGACGGTGCCGTGGTCTTTGGTTTGGGTGAAACGCACGTTGTTGTCTTCTTTCCACAAATCGCCGGGCCGTTCGCGTGTGGCGTAGATGGCCTCGCCGTTCACGTCGAGCCAGGCGCCCACCGCTTCGAGTTGCTCGACGGCCTTGGGATGAAACCGGCCCGTCGCGTCGGGCCCGATGGCGACCATAAAGTTACCGCCTTTCGATACGGCGTCGACGAGTTGCTTGATAACCCACGCCGCGCCCTTGTACAAACTCGCGTGGGGCTCGTACGCGAATCGGGCGGCCATCGGGTAGATGACCATCCACGGCATGAGCGTGTTTTCTTTATCGCCGGGCACGAACCCTTCGGGCGTGTAGTAGTCGCCGTAATTGCCGATCCCGCGCGCCCGGAACATCACGTCCGGCTGGATCTTGCGCAGGATCTTCATTGTCTCGCGCATCTCGGGCCATACGGGCGGTCCCATCCACTGGTCGAGACACACCATATCGACCCGGCCGTAGTTGCTCAGCAGTTCGACCAGTTGCGCCCGATGCCGTGCCACCATGCGGGCCTTTTCCTCGGCGCTCAGATCGGGCGTCATCGCGGGCCGTTTCGTGGGCGCATCGCCGTACTTTTCCGGATGGGCCACCGCATCTGGCGTTTGAAGCGGGTGGTAGTTGTACGGCCGGAAATCCGCGTCGTACCAGTCCGGATGCGAAAAATACAGGTCGATCTTGATGCCGTGGCGGTGGGCCGCATCGCAGAGTTCCTTCACGACGTCCCGTTTGAACGGCGTATCCATAATCGAGTAGGCCACGTCGCACGGCTCGATCCGCGGGCCGCCCGGCGCCGCCCAGTTCACCCGCTGTTTGACCCGCGTCGCGGTGTCGAACATCGAGAACCCGTCATGGTGTTTCGTTGTGAAAGCGAAACATTTGAAACCGCATCGGTCAAAGAACGACATCCACTCTTCGGCGTCAAACGCAGCCGGGTTGAACCTGCGGTACAACTCGTTGTACTCGGCCCGTTCCGCGTCCGACATCTCGAGGAACGGCCAGGAAGCCTCGACCTCCTCGAGTGCATACACCCCCCAATGGATGCGAATGCCATACTTCATGTCCCGGAACGCCTCGCGTGCCGCCTCCGAGGCGTGCGCGTAACCCGGCTCCGGCGGGTCCTCGACATACCCCTTCACTTTTTTCCAGTGATGATCGTCGGCAGGCAAACGCATCTGCTCGCCAGCCGCGCTCAAACTCACCGCAACCATGAAACAAAGACAGATTATCATTCTCATCCCAAGACTCCCCGTGTCCGCCGTGTCAACACCCGTTGTCCAAAGAGGACCAGGGACGAGACAAGACGCGCCGTCCGCTTGGACCGCTCTGAGCATAAGCATAATAAGGGACACGCACGTATTTAGTCGACTTTTCCTCGGCGTTCTGGTATTCTGGCGGCATGCCTAGACAAGCGCGCGTCGTCATACCGGGGTTGCCGCATCACATCACCCAGTGGGGCAACAACCGCGAGGACGTCTTTTTTGTGGACGGCGACCGAGTCGCGTACTTGGGGATGCTGAGTGAGCAGTGCGAGAAACACGGGGTGGGCGTGCTGGCCTATTGCCTGATGCCGAACCACATCCATCTTGTTGCGACGCCCG
Source organism: Bathyarchaeia archaeon (assembly GCA_035530195.1). GTDB lineage: Bacteria > Hydrogenedentota > Hydrogenedentia > Hydrogenedentales > SLHB01 > JAPLKX01. Next base: position 3,267 of record DATKVG010000049.1, read on the forward strand.
CCCACGAGGACTCCCTCAACCTCGCCGTAGGGCGGACGCATTACCTCTACACGCAGTACATCAACCGGCTCCACGGCCGCAGCGGACACCTGTGGCAGGGACGGTTCCGCTCGTGTCCGATGGACGACCCGCATGCGCTGGCTGCCATACGATACATCGAACGCAACCCGGTCCGCGCCAGGCTGACACGGGTGCCGTGGACGTACCGCTGGTCCAGCGCGGCCGCGCATACCGGCGGCTTGGACCCGGCGCAGTTGCTCGATCTGGAAACATGGAGTGATCTGGTTTCTACCGCCAACTGGAAGGAAAAACTCACTGCCGCTGACGACAAACAAATCATCGCCGCTCTCCGCCTCAACACACAAACCGGACGCCCACTCGCCGCAGATTCATTTCTCACCAAACTCGAACGCAAACTCGGACGCCGGCTCCGCCCTCTCCCCGTCGGCCGCCCCAGAAAACAGAAACCCCAAACACGGAAAAGGCGCAAATAGGCGGCACAGCCCCTTGGTTGTCCCCATGTGGGGATGGGCTTCCCGCTGCTTTGCCTTGCGGCCGGGTGTGCGCTGGCCTTGCTGGTAGTGGGAAAGACGGTCTTAGACCTTGACGCTCACCTGCGCAAGCGCAAAATGCATGGCGGAAAGACTCCAGTCTAACGCACGAGCCACCGAATGAACTGCCCCGTAGTACCGCCGAACCAGCAGCCCGAAGTCGTCCCGCCGGCCCCCAAGAACCCTTCTCACGATCCGGCCGTCCGATACCATCTGCAGATGTATCAGCATCGCCAAGCCCTCCTCTGCATATAAGACGCACCGCACCGCTCAACGGAGACATTAACCCGTTGGGATGCCCCCCGGTTTTTGTGGGGGGTGTCCCACTTCTTTGTCTGATGAGGCCGCGCCCCTGTTCAAAACTCGTAGCCGGGCCACGCGTTAAAGACCGTCACGTCGGTCAGACTGTTGGGGTGGTTCCCCATACCGTTGCTGTACAAGGCGTAGCTATCGGCTGATTTCTTGTAGATGAACGGTTTGCCGCTGAACGCATCCATCGGCACTTGCGGAACATAGTCCGGCGCCAGCGCCTCGAGCCGGTCCGGGTACTGGCCATGTTCGCGCTTATACTTCTCGATCGCCAGCATCAGCGTCAGCCCGTCGATGCCGCTCAGCACGCGCGAGTTGAACCACGCCCAATTGCGTGGTTCGACACTCCGCAACCGCCGGATTTCCGGGTGCTGGTTTCGATATTCCTGTGCCTCGGGCAGTGTCATTTCCGCCACTCCTATGCACTCGCGCGCATGAGCGGCCAATAACCGCTTCTCGCGCACAAACGGCACAATCTCCCGCGGGTCGCTGATACTGGAAAGAGGTGCGTGCTCCGTCAACCGCAAAAACCAGATCAACGTGTTCACCGGCGGTTTCCACTCCCGGCGAAACTCGAGCAGCCACGCCAGCATCTCGTCTTGCCGCGGTTCCGGTGCCCGCCGCGCCGTTTCCGCCGCATAAGACCACTGCGCCGGCTGATACGCCATGTCCTGGCGCGGGCAAATGAACTGCGTCAGCCGCAGCCACGCCCGCACGTACTCGCACGGCTTGCCGTCATTCTGCCCCTCGCGGCTCATGGTGACGGCGGAGTTGATCAGCGCAGCCGTCATAACCCCCGCGCCGGGATGGCTGCCGTAGCCGTAGTTTTCTTGACCCGCCTTCGCGGCTTCCCTGGGATCGGCCGGGTCGAGGCACCACGGTTTGACCGCAGCCTCGCACAGCTTATCCAACGCCGGTTCCAACCGCCTGATATATGCCCGCAACGCCGCCACAAGCTCGGCATGATCCGTTATCATGCGCTTATTCAGCATGGCGGCCGGCCGGTAATCCGCCCGCTGCCAAACCCGCCCCACAATGACGAACTCCTGCGGTTCCTTGAGTATCCAGTCTGTCACACTGTTGATAGCGGGCGCTTTCTCCGCCGCGAACAGGTCGCCCGCCTCCGCCAGCGTAAACCACGCGTTATTCTCCCGATCAAGCCGCTGCTCGACCGAATCCGGAGGCAGGTCCCACGGTTGCGGGCGCCAGTGCGACGCCACAATAACCAGCGCCCCCATCCCCGCAAACAGCGCCAACGCCACGATGACAGGTCCACGCTTACGTTGCTTGCGCTGTGTCAACTCGGCTTCTCCTCACGGCGCGTGAAACACCAGTTCTTTCTTTAGTCGCTCTTGGTATTCATAACCACAACTCAGGATATAATCGCTCTCCACCCGCTTGTAATTAAACGGTCCGCCCAGGAAAGGATTCTCAGGGAGCGCCGGCAAGTAGGTTGGCACGAGTGCGTCGAGCAACTCGGGGTATTCGCTCTTCTCCTTCTTGTACAGTTCCAACGCCAAGGCCAAAGAAAACCCATCCACCGTAGCCAGCACAACGGAGTTCTTTGTCGGCAAATCAGGCACGATGCTGTAAAACTCCAAGACTTCCTCCGCTTTTTCGAGTGTCGGATGTTCCTCCTTCAGGCGCTCATATTGTTTTGTGGCCAGGAAACAGGCTTGCCGCAACAGCGCTTGATGCCGGGCCGTGAACAGCTTCTCCCGCCAGAGCATTCCTGAAATCACGACCCAACCCACTTCACTTGCGTCAATTCCGGCCAAGAACGCCGACGCGGATTTTCCGTAGAGATGATGAACCAAGACATCGAAATCGCGGCCAGGTGAATAGGCATTGCGGAGCAAACTCAGTGCGTCCACCATGCGTCCTAGATGATCTGGACGCGTCTTGCGGAGGATGTCAAGGGCAAGACGCGGCTTGATGATGCGCCACTGAATCCCGTCTTGATTTATCAGGCTTGCCAACTTGATGCTCTCAATCAGGTGCCGGCATCCGTCCGCAGCATCGTCTTCAGAACATGGATCCAGCAGGGCGTGTACCTGCAGCAACGTAACTAACTGCCACATCGCCTGCCGGTCTTGCACTATCCACCACTGCATCTCGAAAAAGGCCGCAAGCTCCTCGTCCTCGGTCAGTGGTCCCTTTTCAGGCGCCGGTGGGTACAAAAACCACGGTTTTCCCAGCGCCTTCAGCGCCTGATCGGTCGCGGCCATCGATTTCGCCACGTACTCGAGAAGCAGCGCATCATCATCCGGCCGCCTGATCCTTAGAATGTCCCCGAGCGAATCCACCTCCGGTTGATATTTGTACTCCCAGCCGTCTTCGTCTTTCAGTATCAACGGCTCTGGCGCTTTCGGGAGCAGCCTGACCGCCTCCATAAGCGCGTAATAGGCGTTGTTCTCCGTGTCCAGCCGTTTGGCGACCAGTTCGGGCGGCTCTTCCCGCGACGGTATCGTTGTGCGCAGTCGAACCACCACCACCAGAACCCCCACCACAAGAAACAGTAACACCGTCGCCACAACCGAGAAATAGAATCTCTTTCTCCGTTTCGCCTTCGCCATAAGGCACCTCCGTCCCCGCAAATATGTTGAAGCAAACGAACAAGCAGAATCCACCCCAGTCCCAGCCTGCCCTCCACTTATAATACACGTGCCCTGGAGCCCGTATTCGTCGTACGCGGCAGGCGCCGCAATCGCAGCGCCGCCTTACTCCTGCACGGTCACCCGCACCACCGCCGCCTCTCCTGGCGGCAGCGTGGTGGCGAGGCCGCCCGCGGTGTTGTTCCATTTGAACTGGCCCATCTGCGGCGTAAACCGCAGCAGCGAGCCTCTCTTCAGCCGCACAATGCATTCCGACGAGTCGGCGCTCGAAACGGGCGCGCTGCCGCCCCCTGATCTAAATGCCGGGCTATTGTTGATGGCGCCGACGATCCAGCCATCGGCAACGCGGTTCAGGATCACCTCGAAATCCGCCGGGATCTGCATTGGCACAAACGCCTCCGCCAGCGTCCGCAACAACGCCTCCGCCACCGGCAGTAGTCTGTCGGTCTCGTCGGTCCAGTGGTCGGTCGCGCCGAGGATGAGCAGGCCCGCCCCCATCGGTCGCCACACCAGCAGCGGGTCGCCTGCGTCCGTCCACGCCAGCACCCGCTTGCTGCTGGCGTTCATCACGTGGTACCGGTACGGCGCGCTCACCGGCCCCGTCGCCGCAAGCGCCGTCTGCACCTGCGTGCCTATACGCGTCCTGCCGCTGAACTGGATTCCCGGAACATAATTGCGCAGGCGCAGCGCAAGCGCCGCGTCCGCCACGAGTATCCCGCCGCCCTCGACGTACTTTATAAGGTTTTTCGCCTCGGTTTTCTCGACTTCGAGATCGCCCAGCGGCCATATCACGCCATAGGGATCAAGCTTTGCCGGACCCGCCCCGCTTACTACAATATCAAAGATGTCGCCATACGGCCCGCTGGTGAGATGGCCGAACGGGAGGTCCTCCATGTCATGGCTGGCGTAGGCGTGGCGCAGCATCGCACCTATTGCCCGCTCGCCGCGCCCCTTTGGCCACACGCGGTCAAGTGCGTTGTCCGGCCGCCAGCCGTGACGCGAATCCAGCATAAACGCCACCGGCGTATACGGCGTCCCTCTCCCGCCCGCCACCGCGCCCTCCGCCTCTACAGCCTCGCCCGGCTGCCAGTCAATGAACGCGGCCCCGCTCAGATACGCCGCAACCTCCAGCCGCAATTCCAACTGGGGCGGCGCACCAATCCGACGCTCCCATTCGGCGCGCGCGCGCGGCCCCGGCGGCGCCTGCCCCGCCACTACGCCTACCGGCCCCGGCAATATGCTCACGCCCCAGGGGCTGCCCCCGCGTTGGCGCGACAACCCCCGGAGAAACGCAAACTGCATCGGCGCATACAGCGACGATCCACCCGCCTCGCAATATGTCCAGGTCCCCGCCGGCATGCTCGCCGAATTCCCGTTCCCGCCGATCCATTCCAACGCATCCCGCACAGCCCAACTCGAGGGTGTAACAAACGCATCCGCCCGCAATCCAACGGCGTGGAGAAATTCGTCGACCGGCGGCAGGTTCACCAGCCGCACCGGGCCCGACACGATCGCGATGGCCGAAGACGAGGCGACAACTTTGTCCTCGATGTTGTAGAGGCTCAGGTCCAACGTGAGCGGCTCGCTGCTGGTTTGCACGAACGGCACATAAAACCCGTCGCTGTCGATCCGCTTGCACGTAGAACCAACGACTTTCCCGTTGCGCCGGATCACCGCGGTCGCCGTCTCGGTCTTTCTGGTCACGCGCGCCCGCACAAACGCCGCACCAAAAGGCGATTCCTTTACGAAATCTCGTATCGTGACCGACCCGACCCGCGCCGACCGCCGCGCACGCTTCTGCGCCGGCAATGGCAGGCTGCCATTTGCCGGACCTCGTCGCGGCACGTAACCGTTCATCGCCGGATTGCCCGCGGGGTGTGTCCAACCGTTGCGGGCCGACGTCTTGTGGCAGATTACGCGCCCACAGTCCGTCACCGTGATCAGTTCGAGCAGCCCGTCCTCGTCGATGTCCGACAGAACCAGCCCCTGCGACGCATTTCCCGGAAGGCTCAGCGTCTCCTTCACGATTCCATCCAGCGACGCGACGACCACGCGCCGGTCCATCGTCGCCGCCACCAGTTCCTCCCGGCCGTCGCCGTCCACGTCTGCCGCCAGCGGGCGCGCAACGTACCGGCCCCTCGGCAGCGCGCCCCGCGAAACCACCTCGCCCGAATCAGTCAGCGTGGCACAAGCGCCATCCTCGCACAGCACGACAAGCCGGCCTTCCACAACCGCGGGAGTCCCGGCATCCGTCCCGCCGGCTCGCGCCTCCCACGCCACTTCGCCGTCATTCGCATCAAGGCCGTAGACCGAGCCGGTCGAGTCAGTGACGATTACGAGCGAACCGCGCGCCTCTCGTTCCAGCACCAGGAGGCGCCGGTAATTGCCCGTCGCAAAACCACTCGGCGGCAACGCCCGCCGCCACAACGGCTCACCCGTGCCGACAACCGCGTGGACCGACCCGTCGCCGCAAACCAGGTACACGCCGCCCCAATTCTCGAAAACCGGTCCCCCCGCGATCCCGCCCGACAACGGTTGCCCGGCGTCGTACTGCCATTGCGGCGCCATCTTCCGGTCGTACACGCACAGCGTCCCTTCGCTGCTCGCGCTCAACACCTCCGGCAAATCGTCGCCATCGAGATCGGCGAAAGCAAGCCCGCCGGCCGCAGTCCCGCCAGTCTCTGCCAAAAAATTCTCAGGCCGCTGGCGGTTGAACAGAACAAGACCCCCGTCTCCCTCTTCGAACAAGATCTGATCCAGCACGGAGTTGCACGCGATACCCCCTGCAATCCGGCGCGGCCGCGTGAACGTCGCAACCTGCCGGCCTTGCGGGCTCAGAACCTCGATCGTGTTGCTCAGCCGGCTTGCCACATAGACACACCGCCCCGACTGCCCGTCGTAGCTCATCACCACAGGCAGGTGAGGCAGGCCGCAGCCCATGTCGTACCGCCAAACCTCCTCCAGCCCCGCTGCGGGAAAACACACCAGCAGGGTCAGGGCGAAAATTAATCTCACAACACCCTCCCCAACTTCACATGCCGTTTATTCTACTGAGTTTGCACCTGTTTTTCAGCTTTCCATCAAGGCACATTCCTCCATTATCCCACACACCTCCTGAAACCCCTTTTTCTTTTCTCTAAATTCCGGTATAGTAGCTCGTGCCGAACGGACTTATTAAGTTTGACGCCGGCTTTGGTTCTTGAAACGCCGCGTTGTTCTGATATAATGAGGCGTTTGCAGACGGGATATTATAAGTCTTTTGTTTAATTATTGTTAGGAAGTTTGCGGCCGCCTGAATCTCAACGGTGGGGACCCTAAATGTTTAACATCTTGCGTTTCTTGCCGAGTCTGTTTTCTCGCGACATGGGTATCGATCTCGGGACCGCCAACACCCTGGTCTACGTCCGTGGCCAGGGAATTGTGCTCAGCGAACCCTCCGTCGTCGCCATCAATCGCGACACCCAACGCGTCCGCGCCGTCGGCAACGAGGCCAAAAACATGATCGGCCGCACGCCCAGCAACATCGTCGCTATCCGGCCCATGAAAGACGGCGTCATCGCCGACTTCGAAATCACCGAGGCCATGCTCCGCTACTTCATCGAGAAAATTCACAACCGCAAACGACTCGTGTGGCCACGCGTCGCTATAGGCATCCCCTCCGGCATCACCGAAGTCGAGAAACGCGCCGTCACCGAAAGCGCGACACTCGCCGGAGCCAAAAAAGTCTACCTCATCGAAGAGCCCATGGCCGCCGCAATCGGCGCCGGGCTGCCCGTACACGAGCCCCAGGGTTGCATGATCGTCGACATCGGCGGCGGTACCACCGAAGTCGCCGTTATCGCACTTGGCGGAATCGTCTTCTCAAAATCCGTCCGTATCGCCGGCGACGAAATGGATCAGGCCATCATTCAGCACCTTAAACGAACCTACAACATGATGGTCGGCGAGCGAACCGCCGAAGAAATCAAAATCGCCATCGGCTCCGCATTCGAACTCCAGGAAGAACTCGAAATCCAGGTCAAAGGACGCGACCAGGTGCTCGGCCTCCCCAAAATCCTCACCATCACCTCCGAAGAAATCCGAGAGGCGTTGCGCGAACCCGTCAGCGCCATCGTCGATGCGGTCCGCGTAACGCTCGAACGCACTCCGCCCGAGCTGTCCGCCGACATCGTCGACCGCGGCGTCGTATTGGCGGGCGGCGGCGCATTGCTGCGCGGACTCGACCAGTTACTCTCGCGCGAAACCGGCCTCCACGTCACCGTCGCCGAAGACCCCCTGACGGCCGTCGCGCTCGGCACCGGCAAATACCTCGAAACACTTAAAGGCTACAAAGACGAAGACGAAATGTAGCGTTGATTTCCTCACGACGACTTAGAGAACACCGGCCGACCCTCGTTTTTGTCGTCCTGGTCCTGCTGTCCCTGGCCTCCCTGGCCATGGGCACACAGACGTCGCTCATCCGCGACGGCATTCACGCCGCCGTCTCTGTCACCAAATACCCGTTCCTCAAGGTCATGAATGCCGTCGAGGGCGCCGTCGACTACGCCGCCGGCATGGTGTTCTCCTATAACGCCGCGTTTGATGAGGCGCGCGACGCCCGCGAGCGGCTCGCAAACGTCATGCAGCACGCCACCCAGCGCAGCGAATTGCTCTCCGAGAACCAGCGGTTGCGCCGGTTGCTCGAGTTTGCCCGCAACGAGCAGGGACTCAACCTCGAACCCGTCGCCGTTATCGAAGCCTTCAAAGGCCATCTCACTATCGACCGGGGGTCCATTTACGGCATCGTCGACCCCATGTGCGCCGTCACCGACGAAGGCGTTGTCGGTATCGTCACCCAGGTCGACCTCCTCAGCTCAAACCTGATCACCCTGCACAATCCCGAGTGTAAAATCAGCGCCATGGTCGAGCGAAACCGCGTCAGAGGCATCATTCACGGAAGCAGCAGTGATTTGAGCCGGTACTGCACCTTGCGTTATATCGACATGAAGGACGACGTCAAGCGAAACGACCTCGTCGTCGCAAGCCCCGGAAGCTTGTTCCCCACAGGATTCCCCATCGGCCGTATCGCCGAAATCGACGACACCGGCTCCCTCTGGAAACTCGCGTACGTCGAGCCCATTGTCGACCCGTACCGGCTCGACGAGGTGTTTGTGTTGCGCCAGGCCGTCGCCCCGCCCGACGAAATGGCCGGACCGCTCGCACCCGATGCCGCCCAGTCCGTCGCACCGCCCGTGCCTGACACCAGACCGCTCCAGCAGCGGTATGCGCCGTAGACCTTTTTGGAGTGCGGCAGCTTGCTGCCGCTTTGTGGAGGCGGCAATCCGCCCCCAGAAAACATAATGCCCTTGGGTGAGAGAGTATGCGGAAGAACATTTTGTGGGCCGTTACCGTTGTCACGGCCGTACTGATCCAGACCACCTGGCTCGACGCCATCCGCCTCCAGGGCGTCCTGCCCGACCTCACCCTGTTGCTGGTCGTCTTTTTCGCCATCACCGACGGCGAAGAGCGCGCCATGTTCACCGGCGTACTCGGAGGCATCTACCAGGACGTCGCCGGCGAAGCCGTCCTCGGACACCATGTCCTGTGCAACGTCGTGGCGGCTTACGCGGTCGGCCGGCTTTCCCGCCGCCTCGTGCTCGATCACCCCGTCGTGAAAGTCGGCCTCGTTGCTGCGGCCAGCCTCCTCCACGGCGTGCTCTACCTCTCGATCCAATATGTCCAGTCCCCCTCGCTCCCCGTCCTGCACAGAGTCTTGAACTCCGTCGTCCCCGGCGCGTTCTATAACGCCCTCGTCACGCCAATCGTATTTGGCATCCTCGCGTGGCTGTTTGCCCGCCCCCAGGAGACGCTGCCACAGGGGAGCACCGGCTAATGCGAACCGAAGGGGGAAAAAAACGGTACGAAGGCGTCAAAAGCCGCATACGCTTCATCGCCATCGCCATCGTCTTGGCGTTCGCCGTCCTGGCCCTGCGCCTTTGGCAGTTGCAAATCGCAAACTGGTTCCTCTACAGCACCCAGGCCGAGCAAAACCGACTACACAGCGAGCGGCTCAAAGCGCCCCGCGGCCTCATCTACGGGCCCAACTCCTCCGTCTGCCTCGCCGACAACCGACCCTCGTGCGACCTCGTCATCGTGCCCGCCGAGTGCCGAGACACCTCGTTCGAAGACATCTGCCGGCGGCTCGGTACGTTGATCAACATCGACAGCCAGGCACTGCGCGAACAAATCGAAACAGAAAAAAAACAGCCCTACCGCCAGATACTTGTTAAAAAAGACGTTTCCAAAAGCGAGCTGGCACGCGTCGAGGAATTCTCATACTCCCTTCCCGGCGTTTTTACCGTCGTCACCTCGCAGCGCAGGTATCTCTACGGAAAGACCGCCGGCCAGATCCTCGGCTACCTCAACGAAATCCTCCCCGAAGAGCAGTCCGAACAGTATCTCGGCGGCGACCTCATCGGCCGCGCCGGCCTCGAACAGATGTACGAGTCCCAGATGCGCGGCAACGATGGCCAGCTCGTTGTCAACGTCTACGTCAGCGACCGCAGGCCTCAACTCCGTACCGACGCCTACGGCAACGCTTACATCGAAATCGACAGCTACGGCCGAAAACTCCAGGAAGAGCAGGAGTATCGAAAAGAACCAAGCCCCGGCGAACCCGTGTTCACCACCCTCGACATCGATCTCCAGCAATTCTGCGAAACCTTGCTCGAGGGCCAGGTCGGGGGCATTGCCGTCCTCAACGCCGACACCGGCGCCGTACTCGCGCTCGCCAGTTCGCCCGGGTACGATCCCAGCATCTTCGTCACCCACGGCCGAAACGCCGAGCGAGAGGCCGCGCTCGAGTCCAAGCCCAATCCCATGCGCAACCGGTGCTTCCAGGAAGTCTACGCGCCCGGGTCCGTGTTCAAAGTGCTCCTGGCCACCGCCGCGCTCGAAGAAGGCGTCATCAACGAAAAAACCACCTTCCACTGCCCCGGCTACTTCCGCCTTGACGGCGTCAGCCGAAAGTGGAACTGCTGGAAACGCCAGGGACACGGCACCGTAAGTGTCGTGGATGCGGTCGCCTTTTCCTGCGACGTGTTTTTCTACAACGTCGGCCTGCGCCTCGGCGTCGACAAGATCAGCGAATGGGCCGAAAAATTCGGGCTAGGCATCAAATCCGGCATTGACATCCCCCAGGAAGTCGCCGGCCTGATTCCGTCCCGCGAATGGCGGGAAGCCCAAATGAAAAAAATCTACCCCGACAACCCCTGGGAATGGCGCTGGTACCCCGGCTATACCATCAACCTCGCCATCGGCCAGGGTGAAGCATGCACCACGCCACTCCAGAACGCCCTCATGATGGCCGCTATCGTCAACGGCGGCCATCACGTCCGGCCTTACGTCAACGCCGCCGTCGGCGCAAAAGTGTCTGAGCCCTTCATCAGCGAGAACACGCTCCGCATCGTCCAGGCCGGCTTGTTCAAGTGCGTCGACAAAGATCCACCCGCGCCTACCGGCACCGGAAACGCCGCCAAAGTACCCGGCATCGCCGTACTCGGCAAAACAGGCTCCGCACAGGTGGTCAGCCTCGAACAGCATGAGCAATACAAAACCGAACAAGAAATCCCCTACAACTTGCGCGACCATGCCTGGTTCATCGCCGGCGTACTTGATCGAGAACCACGGCTCGCCATCTGCATTCTCATCGAGCACGGCCACCACGGAAGCAGCGCCGCCGCTCCCTACGCCGCCGATATCATCCAACACTTCTACTCGCGGCCCGGAAGAGACCTCGTGGTCGCGCAGAAAGGCAACGTAAATTGAGCCGGACTCTAAAAGATTTCGACCTGCTCGATGTACACACCACCTTTTTCAACATCCGAAACATCAAGAGAACCGACCCAATCATGGCCTTGCTGGTCCTGGCGCTCGCCGCCGTCGGCCTCGCCGTACTCTACAGCGCCAGTCGCAGCACGTCCGTCGCGCCCGTCTTCAACCTTCACGTCGAAAACTGGCCCTACTACCAGAAACAAGGGCTGTTCCTTGTGGCCGGCATTGTCCTCGCACTCGCCATCATGTGCCTCGACTCACGGTTCCTGATCTCCCTCGCCCCCGTGATGTACGCCGCCGTCGTGATGCTCCTGTTGGCCGTGATCCTGTTCGGTACGTCCGCCAAAGGCGGCCAAAGGTGGCTGCCCGCCGGGCCGTTCCGCCTTCAACCCGGCGAGCAAGCCAAAATCGTCGTCGTGTACATGCTCGCCTGGTACTTGTCCATGATCAAAGAACGGATCCAAAAACTCCCTTACCTGCTTCTGGCGTTTGCCATCGCGGGCATCCCGGCCGTCCTGATTCTCAAACAGCCAAGCCTCGGCACCGCCATGGCGCTCATTCCGCTCGCCTTCGCCATGACCTATGCGGCCGGCTGCAAACCCTGGCATCTGGCGCTCCTTGTAGTGGCCGGTATCCTGATTACGCCCAAAGCCTACGACCACCTCGAGTCCTACCAACAGGCACGGCTCCTCTCGTTTATCTATCCCAGCGACCTGAAATCTTCCGGGCCGGATGAACAGGCCGCCGAACCCCCCTGGCAGGTCAAAATGCTCGAATACGTCGGAATAGAAGTCCCAAAGGCCGACCCACAGGGAATCGGGTGGCAGACCCGCCAAAGCAAGATCACCGTCGGCAGCGGCGGATTCTATGGAAAAGGGTTCACAAAAGGAACCCAAACCATGCTCAACTACCTCCCAGAGCACCACACCGACTTCATATTCTCCCTGCTCGCCGAAGAAAAAGGATTTATCGGCGCCGCCGCCGTTATCATGCTGTTTGCGGCGTTCCTGCTCCGGGGGTTACAATTCACAAAGGAGTGCCAGGATCCGGCCGGAACCCTGCTGGGAGTGGGAGCTGTCACGATCCTCGCATTTCACGTGTTTGTAAATATTGCAATTACCATCGGGCTCATGCCGGTCACCGGAATCCCGCTGCCGTTCCTCAGTTACGGCGGCAACTTCTACCTGACCACCATGATGGCCGTGGGAATGTTGTTCAACATACCGGTTCGAAAACAACTGTTTGATTGACCGCCGCGGAATCAATCCAACGGCGCCGCACAGTCAACGGAGCAACCATGAAAGAATTCATCATCAACGTCACGCCGCTCGAAACCAGAATCGCGCTCCTCGAAAATAAACGGCTCACCGAACTCACCGTCGAGCGGCAGGAAAGCCGTAGCCTTGTCGGAAACATCTACAAAGGCCGAGTCGACTCCATCGTGCCCGGCATACAGGCCGCCTTCATCGACATCGGCTTCGATAAAAACGGGTTCCTCTACGTCTCCGACATCGCCGGAACCGAAGGCACCGGCGATTTCGTACTCGAAGACGGCGTCGCGCGACCAAAAACCCGCAACAAACGCGCCGCGCAATACACCATCGACAAGCTGCTCAAGAAAAACCAGCACGTCATGGTGCAGGTCAGCAAAGACCGGCTCGGCACCAAAGGCGTCCGCCTCACAAACTTCATCACCCTTCCCGGCAGATACATGGTCCTCATGCCCACCGTCAAGCAACTCGGCGTATCCCGTAAAATCGAAGACGACAAAGAGCGCGACCGCCTGAAGCGCGTCCTCCAGGAAGTCCGGCCAAAGGGCGTCGGCCTCATCACACGGACCGCCGGCGAAGGCCGGAAAAAAAACGAGTTCCAAAACGACGTCAAATACCTCGCAAAAGTCTGGGACCAGGTCAAGCAGAAAATGGAAACCAGGAAGGGCCCAAGCCTGCTCCACGAAGACCTCGGGCCCATCCTGCGCGTCGTCCGTGACTCGTTCGGGCCCGAAATCGAGCGGCTCACCGTCGACGACGAGGAAGAATACAACCGGATCCTACATTTCCTCGATGCCTTTGCCCCAAACCTCCGAAAACGGTGCCGCTACTACTCCGGCATCCGCCCCATCTTCGAAAAATTCGAAATCGAGCCCGAAATCGAAAAAGCCCTCCGACACAAGGTCTACCTCAAAAGCGGCGGGTACATCGTCATCGACCAGACCGAAGCGCTCGTCGCCATCGATGTCAATACCGGTAAGTTCACCGGGAAAACGCGGCTCGAAGAAACCGTACTCCGCACCAACCTCGAAGCCGCCGAAGAAATCGCACGGCAAGTACGACTGCGAGACCTCGGCGGCATCATTGTCATCGACTTCATCGACATGGAAATGGAGAAAAACAAACGCGAACTGCTCCGGAAACTGCGAGATGCCCTCAAAACCGACCGCGCTAAAACCACCATTTCCGAAGTCAGCGAACTCGGTATGATCGAAATGACCCGAAAACGCGTCAAACATAATCTCCTGAAAGCCCTCTCTCAGCCTTGCCCATATTGCGAAGGCAGCGGCATGGTCCGCTCCGTCACAACCATGGTCTCACAAACACTTAGAGCCCTACAGAGCCTCTTCTGCAAAACCAAGGAAAAAACCGTTATCCTACAGGTCCACCCCGACCTCGCCCGCCGACTCAGAGTCGAGAACAAGGATTTACTTGACAATCTGGCAAGGCGATTCGACCGGGAAATCACCGTCGAGTCCGTATCCGATTTCCACATCCACGACATCAAAGTCCTCAGCGGAAGAACAAGAAAAGTGTTGTAACTCCATATCCCTCAATATATTACACCGCCCACTCCTGTGTTGCCACCCTCAGCAGTCTGTCTTACCTACAGCCTAAAGCCTACAGTCTACAGCCTTCCCCACCAATAATCTCCTGCCATCCAGTCGATAAATATGAAAAAACAATTGACTGACCGGTAATTCCTGTTATATTATCAATATAAGAAATCTTTGCGGGATTTCAGGGATTGGGAGTCTTGATTATGGGGTCTGACATTCTCCTGCTCGTGAGTGACTGCGATGAAGATGCCGTGGCGCTGCAGGCCGCGGCAGAAGACACGTGCAACCTGGTGGTTGCCGCCGATGCTGCACAATGCTTACAACTGATCAGTCAGTCGCCTTACATGATCCTGGTCAGCGACCACATTAGCGGCCGCATCAGCGGCGTCGCCACCGTGTGCGCCGAAATCCGAAAGGACCCTCTCGGCGCCTGCACCCCGCTCGTCATCCTGGCCGACCAGGACGCCTCCCCCGACGCCGACACCGATGCCGTCTCCGACGGCGTGATCACGCGCCCCATCGAGTCCGCCGTGCTCACCGCATGGCTCCAGGCCACACAGCGTCTTGCGCAATTGCGGCAGAACCTGGCTTGCGGCCCCGGAACGCAGGATTTTGAACAGTTGCTGCGGTCTTTCGCCAGGCTCTCGCACGCGGTCAACAACCCCCTGCAGGCCCTCTACGCAACCGTCGACATGCTCCTGCTCAACCACGGGCTCACGCCCGAAGCTGCCGCACTGACCTCCGAGATCATCACCCACGCCAGCCGGGTCGCAAAACTCGTCGCTGAAGCCAGCGCAAAAGCCAAGCAGGCACTCCAAGCGGTCGCCCCGGAACGGCCCACCCAAGTCTCGTGAACCGCCCCACCGACAATCAGCCCACGGATCAGGCCCTGCGTGCTGATACGCTCGTCGTCATCCCATGCTACAACGCCAGCCCTAACGTCCGCACCGTTATCGAGAATGTCCTGAAAGTGGTCGACCGCGTCCTTATCATTGATGATGGCAGCACCGACGGATGTCTCGAAAACATGGACCTCCCCGTCCGTCTCATCCGGCTTCCTCGCAACCAGGGAAAAGGCGCCGCCATGATACACGGCTTCAAAGCCGCCCTCGAAGACCCTCAAGTCCGGTGCGCCGTCGTCGTCGATGCCGATGGCCAGCACAACCCCAACGAGATCCCACGACTCTACCAGGTCTTTACAACCAAAAAAGCCGACCTCGTCATTGGCGCACGCGACTTTGACCAGCCCCACGTCCCGTGGGCAAGCTGGTTCGGGAATACGATGACCAGCCTCGTCACCGGACTCCTCCTCAAACGCCGGCTCCCAGACACACAGTCCGGATTCCGCCTGCATTCCCGCAAGCTGCTGCAAGACATCGTGGCGTCTCTGCCCGGCGGCCGCTACGAAACCGAAATGCAAATACTCGCTCTCGCCATCAAACGTGCTTATTCCATCATATCTGTTCCCATACAAACTATTTACGAGTCCGGAAACCCAACTTCTCATTTCCGAAAGCTACGAGACTCATGGCGCGTTTGGACCGCCCTGTTCCGCGCCTCGTTCCGCCGCTGACCCCGCCACGACCACCACATTTACCTTGACTTCCGACACCGTGTGGCATACGATCCCCGCTCTGACGTTGTTTCTTATTGAAACGGGCTAAGGCGCCTTTGGCTACGCCACTGGATACAAGTACCGCGCGATTGGCTGTGGCCGGTATGTTCGACTCCATCGCCCCGCGTTACGACCTGCTCAACAGGCTTTTGTCATTCCGGCGCGACATCGCATGGCGGCGCCGACTGGCAAAGCTGGTCGCGCAGCATCACTGCCACCGCGTGCTCGACCTCGCAACCGGTACCGGCGACGTACTCCTTGCCTTGGCGGAAAACAATGCGGCCCATATGGCCGTGGGAATCGACCTCGCTCCCGAAATGCTCACTCTCGCCCAAAGAAAACTCGCCAAAAGCGGTGCGCCACAAACGTTTTCCGCCATCCAGGCCAATGCCGGCATCACCTCGTTCCGCCACGCCTCCTTCGATGCCGCAACCATCGCGTTCGGCATCCGCAACGTCGCCAACGTTCCCGAGACCCTCCTCGAGATCCACAGGGTACTCAAACCCGGCGGACGCCTGTTTGTCCTCGAGTTTTCACTGCCCGCAAACCCCCTTGTCCGCGCCATGTACCTGGCCTATTTCAGATACGCCGTACCCGCTATTGGCGGATGGATCGGCGGAAACCGCGACGCCTACGCTCACCTCAACCGCACCGTCGAAGCATTCCCCTATGGCCCCAAGTTCTGTGCATGCCTGGCCGCCGCCGGCTTTATCGACGTAACCTTTGAGTCTCTAACGTTTGGCATTGCAGCCGTTTACCAGGGAGTGAAGTCCTGTGGGTGAACCCGTCCAACAGACCCGGCCGTTATCCCCCCGTGTTCCCAAGCCCAGCGGTCCCCCCACAAACCTGCCCGACAAGGCCGCACTCCTCGGCCTGATTCGCCAGGCATTCGAGCAGCTTCCCGGGGTCCACTGTATCCGCGTCGAGGTTCCCGTCCCGCCGGTTGACGCCCGCGCATGGCTCGCTGCTCAGGACGCCCCAGTAAAAACCTACTGGCGCGACCGCGATACCGGCTGCGAAAAAGCCGCCGTCGGCGCCGCCGATCTTGTCGCCGGAACCAACCCGCCCGAAGGCCACGCGTTCAAGCCCGTTTTTGACCAGCTCCGCCGGAAACTATCCTGCGCTCACCCGGAAATGCGCTACTACGGCGGCTGGGCATTCGATTCCGCACCCGCAAACGATACCTGGGGCGAACTCGGCGCCTACAGATTCGTCTTACCAAGGTTCGAGTTGTCCATCAAAGGCCATCGCGCCGTGTTTGCATGCAACGCCCGCCGTACCCACGCCTGCGACATCGAAACCACCGAAATCGGCTGCCAATTCGACCAACTCGCACCCACTGCCGCACATGCTCCCGACCTGCCCACCCTGCTCGATCGAGAAGACCTCCCGAACCGCGAAGAGTGGGAACGGCTGGTTAACTGCGCCCTTAAAGCCATCAACGGCCAAGTATTCGACAAAGTCGTTCTGGCACGGCAGGTTAACCTCCGCTACGCTGGCTCTCCTAACATCTCCGCCCTCTTGGACCTGCTCGCCCAACACGCGAAAAACACCTACCTTTTCGCGTTTCAGCCCGCTCAAGGGCTGGCATTCGTCGGCGCCACACCCGAGCGCCTCTACAAAAACCTCGGCGGCTACATCAAGAGCGAAGCACTCGCTGGCACCCGCCCACGAGGCGAGTCCGCTGCCGCAGACGTCAACCTCGGCCACGACCTCATGCATAACGCCAAAGAACTCCGCGAGCATGCTATCGTTGCTGACAGGGTCTGCAACGTACTCGGCCAAATCTGCTGCGACCTCAGAGTCGACCCGTCCCTCTCATTAGTCCGCTTGCACCGATGCCAGCACCTTATCCGCCGGTTCGAAGGCATTCTCGCTAACGGCTATGTCGACGCCGACGTCCTCGCTGCACTCCACCCAACACCCGCCGTCGGCGGCCATCCCGACGCCCCCGCGCTCCAATGGCTCCTCGAAAACGAGCCGTTCCGCCGAGGCTGGTACGCCGGGCCCGTCGGCTGGGTCGGCCACGACTCTTCCGAGTTCGCCATCGCCATCCGCTCCGCCCTTGTCTGCGACGACACACTCTCCCTCTACGCCGGAGCAGGCATCGTCGCCGGGTCGGTTCCACGCACCGAATGGGAAGAAACAGAATCCAAACTCGCCGCGTTTCTGGACGTTTTGACCCAAAATGACCAAAAAAACCGATAACCTGCTCAAGAAACCGCCCAACCTCAACATGCTCTGGGGCGCACTCCTGGTCGAAGAACTGGTCCGAAACGGCGTCAACGACTTCTTCATCTCTCCCGGCTCACGAAGCACACCCGTCACATGGGCTGTCGCCAACAACCCATCCGCCAAATCCGTCGTCCACTACGACGAACGCGCTGCCGCGTATTGTGCCCTCGGCGTCGCTAAATCCACAGGCTGGCCCACTGCTGTCGTCTGTACCTCCGGCACCGCCGCCGCCAACTTCTTCCCGGCCATCGTCGAGGCTTCGAAGAGTTTCATCCCGCTGATCCTGATCACCGCCGACCGCCCCGACGAATTATTGGACGCCGGCGCAAACCAGACTATCGACCAGATAAATATGTTCGGGAAATACCCACGCTGGTTCATCAACCTCCCGTGCCCAAACCCGCAAATGCCCGGCCAAACCGTACTTACCGCCGTTGACCAGGCGGTCTACCGCGCCTGCAACGCCCCCGCCGGGCCCGTCCACATCAACATGATGTTCCGCGAACCACTCGCGCCTACCAGTACCAGTGAACCCGTCCGAGAAGTGATCGCACCGCTAGCCGACTGGGACTCCTCCGGCCTCCCCTATACCAACTACGACCTCGCTCAGCGCTCGCCTACGCCCGAGGCCATCGACCAGCTCGTCGAAATCATACAACACGCCGACCGGCCCCTCCTCCTTGCTGGACAGGCGGAGTCACAACAGGATGCCGCCTGCGTCCTCGAGCTCGCACGCGCACTCAACTGGCCCCTCTTCCCCGACATCACCTCCGGCCTCCGCCTCGGCCCCGACTGCCCCCCGTTGGTGCATTACTACGACCAGTTGCTGTTTTCCGAATCGTTCCGCGACTTCTGCCGGCCCGACCTCGTCATCCAGACCGGCGCTCCCTACGTCTCAAAACGGCTCGAGCGACACCTGGCAGCATTTCTGCCCGCGCGGTACGTGATCGTAGCAAACCACCCCCACCGACACGACCCTACCCACATCGCCACATCCCGATTCGAAGCCGCCGTCGATACATTCACCCAAGCCCTCACCGCAGCCCTCAACGATACCTGCAAACTCCCCGATAACTCCGAATGGCTCAACCAAATGCTTCGCTGGAACGCCGCATGCCGCAAAGCCCTGGATCACATCCTCGGGGACGGTGAACGTCAAGGCTTGCCCTCCGTAGCTGCATCGGCAGCGAAGGAGGGTAGCGCAGGCGTCCCGCCTGCAGATTGCGGTGCGGGCGGTGGGGTCGCGGGCGGTGGGGTCGCGGGCGGTGGGGTCGCGCTCCCGCGCGACCGCGGGTCGTTAGCCGGCTCCGGGCCTTTGGTAAATTGTGGTGCGGGCGTCCCGCCTGCACATCTGTGTGAACCTGCCGTGGCCCACATCCTCCCCTCGCTCGTCCCCCACGACGCCACCATGTTCCTCGCCTCGAGCATGCCCATCCGCGACGCCGACATGTATGCCCTACCCATGCAGGAGCCGATTTTCACCACCGCCAACCGCGGAGCCAGCGGTGTTGACGGGCTTGTCGCCACCGCCGCCGGTTACGCCCACGGTTCCGGAAAGCCCGTCGTACTGGTGCTTGGCGACCTCGCCATGCTCCACGACCTCAACTCGCTCGCCCTGCTCTCCAAAGTTCAGACCCCCGTGATCGTAATCGCGATCAACAATTTCGGCGGCGGCATCTTCTCATTCCTGCCGATCGCCGCCTTCCCCGAACATTTCGAGAAATTCTGGGCCGCCCCCCACGCCTACACGTTCAAGCATGCCGCCGAAATGTTCAACGTACCTTACACAAACCCCGCCACACTCCCCGAATTCACCGACGCACTCAAAACCGCGATCCAATCCAACGCCCCCGCCCTCATCGAAATCCACACCAACCGCGACCAAAACGTCAAAATCCACCGCGCAATACAGGAGCACATCCGAAAAAACCTCGACGCCTCCGGCGCCTCTCCGTCTTGACAAGCGCACAGGTTGATTATACAATGTATGTACGGAGTAACGAGCATGAAAAAACTTACCAAGCATGGGAACAGTCTGGCGCTTGTCATCGAAAGACCAATACTGGATCTTCTCAAAATAGATGCGGCTACCCCGCTGGAGGTGTCCACCGACGGCGATGTTCTGATCGTAAGACCGCACCGCAAGCGTCGAGAAAACAAGAAGATCAAAGACGCGCTCGAATGGGTCAATGACCATTATGGCAATGCGCTGAGGCGACTGGCTGACTAGGTGCATCCTGTTTTCCTAACGGTTGAAGATATCGTGGACATTCACACCGACCAGATAGATCGTTACGGTGGAATGTTGGGAATCCCGGAGCCTTTGCTCCTCCAATCGGCTGTCGCACAACCGTGCGCGACTTTCGAGAACAACTACCTTCATCAGAACCTGTTTGAAATGGCGGCTGCCTACCTCTTCCACATCGTTATGAATCACCCCTTTCTCGATGGGAACAAACGGACAGGCGCCGCGGCCGCGCTCGTATTCTTGTTTCTCAATGGAATTGAGGTGACTATCGACGAGGATGCTTACGCCGACATGATTCTTGCCGTAGCGCAAGGTAGGATAAAAAAAGGCGAGATAGCCACGTTTCTCAAGGTGGCAACTGAAAGCGCGCCATAAACCTGTACGTGAACATGCGGTACATCGACAGGATAAAGGAGTTCAGACAATGGCTATTGCCGCTGTTGACGAAATGATTGCGGGAACAATCCAAACGTACGTGCAACGCCTTGCAGAACACGGAATCCCCGTGTGGCGCATCTATCTCTTCGGCTCACACGCCCGAGGCGCCGCAACGAAAGAGAGCGACATCGATCTGGCCGTCTTTCTCGACCAGGACGATATCGACGGGTTTCGCGAGGATACCGAGCTGATGCGCCTCCGAAGGGACCTGGACTTGCGCATCGAACCGCACGCTTTTGCCAAGACCGATTTCGACGAGACCGACCCTTATATAAAGGAAATCATCGATACAGGCCAACGCATCGTCTGACCGACGGCGACTGTCTGCAAGACCTTCTATATTCCCCTGGGCGCGTTGCGCCGCATATGACCAATGGCTTTCGCGGAGGGAAAGATGCTCTTCATAGGCATAGGCATCCAATTCATTGTCGATGCCTTGCTCATGTTCGCCTGTTACGTCTTGAACAACCTCGAGCGGTACCGGGATCGCGGCGCCATTCCATTGTCCCTCGCAGTGTCGGCATGTTGTGCTGCCTTCATCGTTCATATTATGGCTTCGATACCTTTGGCCGTATCGCTCAATCTGTCCAGCCCAGCAGGTAAATTCATCTGCTTGTCCGTGACGGCCCTGTGCGGGATTGGGCCAGCCGTCATGTTCGCTCTCATGTTTATGCAAGCCGCATCGACTTCAGCAGTCCAAGGCCTTTACGGCCTGCGCGCGGCCCAGCCATTGAAAACCGACTTCAGCAAAGCGCGCGCACTCGTTTACCAGGATGACATCGACGGCGCCATCAAAGAATATCGGCGGCGTTTTCAGGAAACGCCCGACGACCCGGAGGGCCTGTTTCAGGCCGCGAAGCTTCTCCAAGAAGAGAAGCGATTTGCCGAGGCCGCTGATACGCTCCGCGAAATCCTCAAGCGATTCAAGGACCAGAATGAGGTCTGGGTTCGCGCCGCGTTCTACCTGGGCGAACTGTACGAAGGTCCGCTGGATGACAAACGAACAACGGCCTACCTTTTTCGCGAAATTGTGAAACGGGCGCCGAAATCAATGTATGGTTCTATGGCGCAGGCCAGGCTGGACGACTAGGGGCGAATCAGGCAGGCGCCGCCCATATTTCCTAGATGTGCAGCAGCACTTTCATCACGCCCTTCTCCGCGGCCCGCTGGAGTGCGCGGACACCATCGCTGAGTTCGTACGCGTCGGTAATCATCGGGCGGACTTCGACATTTCCCATGGCGAGGGCCTCGAGGGCGGGCCGGAACGGGCCGCAACGCGAGCCGATGATGCGGACTTCGTTGATGACCGGCTGGCTGAGGTCCATCGGCGTGGGCGTGGCCAGCGTCGTCTTGAGAACGACGGTGCCTTCGGGCCGGACCAGTTCGAGCGCGCGCTTGAGGCCTTCGGGTGAGCCGGTGGCCTCGACCACAAAGTCGGCGCCACGCTCGATCGGGTCGTCCTTGTAGGCGATGTTGATGTGCAGGTTCTTGAGGAGCGCAAGTTTCTCCGGGTGTTTGCCCACGCACACCAGCCGCTTCGAATGCAGCCACAGCACCTGCGCACAAAGCTGGCCCAGCTTCCCGTCCCCCAGCACGATGACGCGATCGTCCTGCGTAACGTGCAGCCGCTCCGGGATACGGAACGCCGCCGCAACCGGCTCCGTAAACGCCGCCACGTCGTCGCGGATCGAGTTCGGCACCAGGTGCAGGTTCTCTTCGGGCAGCGTGATGTATTCGGCGAACGCCCCGCTCCGGTTGTGGATGCCCAGCACGCTTCTGGCCATGCAATGATGCGGCATCTCGAGTTGGCAGTACTGGCAGCGGTGGCACACGCAGTTAATCTCGCCCACCACCCGCTTGTCCTGCAGGTGCGGATTCGAGCTTTGCGTGACGACCCCCACAAACTCGTGGCCCGGTATGCCTTTGAAACCCAGGTAGCCCTTCATGAGTTCGAGGTCCGTGGCGCAGATGCCCGCTGTCAGCACACGGATCAGCACCTCGCCAGGCACAGGTACCGGCATCGGCACTTCCGCCACTCGAACCTCGCCGTCAAAGACTACAGCCCGCATACCGCGGCTACCTCCTTCCGCCCAGATAAACAACCCGGCTGTCTTAGCATTTAGGTCAACGCGCCGTCAATCTTTATTGATCCGATCCGTCCGATCCGTCTGATCCGTCCGATTCTTCTTTACCCCAGCGCAACGTCCAGGATCATCATCACCGCAAACCCCGCCATCACACCCAGCGTCGGTATATCCGTGTTCCGCTCGCGTTTTGCCTCGGGGATCAACTCTTCCGCCACGACGTAAATCATCGCCCCCGCCGCGAACGCCAGCGCGTACGGCAGGATCGGCCGGATCAGCAGCACCGCCGCCGCGCCCGCCACACCCGCTATCGGTTCCACCAGCGCCGACGCCTGGCCGTACATGAAGCTTTTCAGCCGCGACAACCCTTCACGCCGCAACGGCATCGCTACCGCCGTACCTTCCGGAAAATTCTGAATCCCAATCCCCAGCGCCAGCGCAATCGCACCGCCGATCGTCGCCCCGTCAACCGAAGCCGCCGCTGCGCCGAACGCAACACCCACCGCCAACCCTTCCGGAATATTGTGCAGCGTAATCGCCAGCACCAGCAGCGTACTCCGTTGCCACGACGTCTTGATGCCTTCCGGCTGGCCGTGCGCGAAACCTTCGTGAAGGTGCGGGAGGATCTTGTCCGTCACCCACAAAAACGCCCCGCCGAGCAGGAAACCCGCCGTCGCCGGCAGCCACCCCGGCACATTCATCATCTCGCTCAACTCGATCGCTGGCGCCAGCAACGACCAGAAACTCGCCGCAATCATCACACCCGCCGCCATACCCAACATCGCGTCCAGCACGCGCGGGTTATAGCTCTTGGCAAAAAACACCGGCGCCGCACCCACCGCCGTCATACCCCACGTAAAAACAGTCGCCAACAGCGCCTGCCATATCGGATTCAGTTCAAGAAACGTCTGCATGACCAGTTAACTCTTTTGAAAGCTGATGCGCCCTTGCCCGTGCCGCTACCGGCCTCCGGCCTCCAGTCTCCAGACTCCAGTCTATTTTGTTCTTTCCACAATATAACGCGCCAGCGCCCTGAATATGTCCGCTTCCGACCCGAACTTCGCCAACGCCGCCACCGCCCTCTCCGCCGCCTTGTTTGCCAGCCGCTGCGATTCCTCCACCCCCAGCAGCGCCGGATACGTCGATTTGTCTTTGGCGGCATCGCTGCCCGCCCGCTTACCCATCACGTCTTCCGCGCCTATCACATCCAGCACATCGTCCGCTATCTGAAACGCCAGTCCCACGTGCTCACCGTACCACGTCAAATCCGCCAGCTGCGCCTCGTCCGCCCCCGCCAGGATACCACCGCAACGGACCGCCACACGGATCAGCGCACCCGTCTTTTTGGCATGAAGCACCCGCAACTCCTCCAGCGACACCCGCTTCCCCTCGCTCTCCAAGTCCAACACCTGACCACCCGCCATCCCCGACACACCCGCCGCCACCGCCAACTCGCGGATCACCCGCACGTTGCCAGATTCCGTCAGCACGTCGAACGCCATCGTCGACAGCGCGTCGCCTGCCAGGATCGCCAACGCCTCGCCGTACACCTTGTGCAGCGTCGGCTTGCCACGACGCAGGTCGTCGTCGTCCATCGCCGGCAGGTCGTCGTGGATCAGCGAATACGTGTGGATCATCTCCAGCGCGCAAGCCGCCGGCAATGCCACCGCGTCATCCCCGCAGATCAGTTCCGCCGCGCCAAGCGCCAACGCCGGCCGCACCCGCTTCCCACCCGCAAAAAGACTGTACCGGATAGCATCCACCAGCGTCCCCGGCGCGCCCGACCACGAATCCACGTACGCCGATAGCGCCTGGTCCATTTTCGCCGATTTGTCCTTCAAAAAATCCTCAACGGCGCTCAAAACAGCAAATCCCCTTCCTCTTCTTCTTCTCCGCCCTCAGGCGCGCCTTCAGGCGACGGTTTCGGTTCCGGCTTGGCCTTCCCGCCCGCCTCCGGCACGCCG
The DNA here is from genome assembly GCA_035530195.1 of Bathyarchaeia archaeon. Lineage (GTDB taxonomy): Bacteria > Hydrogenedentota > Hydrogenedentia > Hydrogenedentales > SLHB01 > JAPLKX01. Next base: position 27,968 of record DATKVG010000049.1, read on the forward strand.
GCCTCCGGCGCCTCCTCAGCCTCCTCCTCTTCGGCAAACGGTTCGGCCGTGATTTCGCCCCGGGCATTCTTCACGAGAATCTCAATCCGGCGCTCGGCTTCCGTCAACGCCTTCTCGCACCGCCGCGCCAGCTTGACGCCCTCCTCGAACCGTTTCAACGACTCGTCCAGCGTCAGCCCGCCCGCCTCGAGCGCCTCGACCACCTGTTCGAGCCGCTCCAGATCCTTTTCAAACTTGGATTCCGCCATCCTTGTTTTCCTCGATACGTTGGACAGCCGCAACCGCACTGCCCTTGCCAAACTTCACCAGAATATCGTCTCCCCGACTCAGTTGAACCGCCTCCCGAACAAGCTCTTTTTCCGGCAGCTTCCATGCTATCGCATACCCCCGCGACAGGATCGCCACCGGGTTCAACGCCCCTAGCCGCCCCGCTGCCGGACGAAGCCGAGACCGGTAACGCTCGCCCAACACGCCCCCCGACTGCACCAGCCGCTGCCGCAACGCACCCAACCGGTCTACCGCGCGCCGTACCTGGTTCTCCGGCGACAACAGTGCCAGCGAATGCGCCCCCTTGTCCAGCCGCAGCCGCCAAACGCGCAGCCCCCCCGAAATCGCGTGCTCGAGCCGCATCCGCAACTCGTCCGCCTGCTGACGCCGCCCCCGCACTACCTCGGCCGGCCGTTGCAGGACATACGACGACCGCGCCATCGCCAGCCGGTGGCGCATCTGCTGCACCCACACATGAATCGACTTGCAAAGCCGCTGGTGCAACTGCACGATCCGCTTCAAGAGAACCTGCTGCTCCTGAACCACCACTTCTGCCGCCGCAGACGGCGTCGGTGCACGCAAATCCGCCGCAAAATCGCACAGCGTAAAGTCAATCTCGTGGCCAACAGCCGAAATCACCGGCGTCGACGCATCGTACACCGCACGAACCACCGACTCCTCGTTAAACGGCCACAAATCCTCCAGCGAACCCCCGCCCCGTCCCACGATCATCACGTCCACGCCCCACGCATCGAGCGTCCGGACCCCCTCCACAATGTCCGCCGCCGCACCGTCCCCCTGCACCCGCGCCGGAAACAGGATCACGTGCACATTCGCAAACCGCCGCCCCAGCACGTGCAGGATGTCACGGATCGCCGCGCCCGTCGGCGACGTCACCACACCGATCCGCTGCGGAAACGGCGGGATCGCCTTCTTGTGCGCCTCTTCGAACAGCCCCTCCGCCTCGAGTTTCTTCCGCAACCGCTCGAACGCCAGTTGCAACGCACCCATACCCAGCGGCTGCATCTCCTCGCAGACAATCTGGTAGTTGCCCCGCTTCTCATACACCGTCACCAGACCGAACACCACCACCTGCAACCCACTCTCCGGCCCAAAACCAACCCCCGACAACCGGCCCCGAAACATCACCGCATCGATCTGGCTGTCCTTGTCCTTCAGCGTGAAATACGCGTGCCCCGCCGGCGACACCCGCCAGTTCGAGATCTCCCCCGAAACCCACACGTTCGAGATCTCACGCTCCAAAAGCGTCTTCACACGCCGCGTCAACTGGCCAACGGTCCATATGTCCGCCGATTGCGTCTCCATCAGCCTATTGTACTGAATCCCAGCCCCACCGGGGAAATCCTGGAATTCCGTGTTACCACGTCCTATTCGTCTTATAGGCCCTGTAAGTCCTATTCAATTTGTGGTAAATTTAGGCTTTGAGAATCTAAAGATATCATTGCGCTGGCCGGAATCCCGTGGTATACTTCGCCAGTTTCGGCTGCGCGATTTTCGTCACGTAACGCATAGGGCTTTCGTGATGAAGTTTTTTTTTAAACGGCGTCTGCCGTTCGAGGCAGCGCCCAAACACACAATCGCCCAACAGCCGCCGCGGCTGGTCTTGGCTTGGCAAGGGGATGGTTAATATTGGCTAAGTTGCTTTGCGGGGTTGATTTCGGCACCACAAACTCGAGCGTCGCCGTGTCCGACGGCTGGCGAACTCGCGTGCTCGAACTCGACCTGGAAAACGACACTCCCACCTCGCTCCCGTCCCTCCTCTACATCACCCGCGACGGCGAGCACATCATCGGCAGGGCCGCCGCAAAAGCATTTATCGAGCGCAACGTCGACCGCGAAGTTAAGCTCGAACAAATCGACCTCGGAATCGCCATTGAAGGCTACGTCGGTTCCGAACCCGACAAAAGCGAAGGCTACCGTCCCGTCGACCCCGTCGACCCACAAGCGATCGAAGGCGTACGAGCCCGTGCTACCGTCGAAGTCAATTCGCCTGGCAGGCTCTTTCAGTCGCTCAAGAGTTTCCTCCGCCACACCGGGTTCAAAGGAACCGAAGTTTTTGGCCGCAACTACCAGATCGAAGAGTTGACGGCCGTCATCCTCCGCCGAATGAAAGACGCCGCAGACGCCGCGGCCGGCGAACCCATCACCGACGTCGTGCTCGGAAGGCCCGTCCGGTTTTCCAAAGACAAAGCCGAAAACGCCGTCGCCGAAAGACGGCTCAAAACCGCCGCAAATCTCGCCGGGTTCGAAAACGTCACCTTCTTCTACGAACCTGTCGCCGCTTGCGTCGAATACGCCGTCACCACCGACCAGAACCAGCGACTCATGGTCGTCGACATCGGCGGCGGCACATGCGACGTGTGCGTCATGGAATTTACCGCCACCCAGGGCGCCATGGCACGGCTCGCCGAGAGTAAAATCCTCTCCGTGGCCGGCGTACCTGTTGCAGGCGACGCCATCGACAAGGAAATCATCCGCGCCAAACTGTTTCCCCGGTTCGGCAGCCTCTCCCGCTACGGCCCCTCCCACCTGCCCGTGCCCCAGTTCCTGTTCAACACCATACTCGACTGGCAAAACCTCTACAAGCTCCACACCGAAGAAATCATCAACTGGCTTATCGCCATGGAAATGTCCAGCGACCAGCCCCGGGCTGTCCGCGCACTCCGATACCTCATCCAGCGAAACTTCGGATACCCCGTTGTACGCGAAGTCGAAGCCGCAAAAAAACGACTCTCCACCGATCTCGAAACCACCATCGACATCCAAAAAGAAGCCATACAAATCCACGAACGACTCGAACGAGCCGAGTTCGCGCACATCATCGAGCGTACCCTCACCACCATGCTCGCCAGCATCGAGGAAGCCGAACAAAACGCCGGGCTCAACCCCAACCAAATCGACTACGTACTCACCACCGGCGGAACAAGCCTCATCCCCGCCATCCGACAAATGCTCGAAGAACGATACGGCGCCGGCAGAATCCTACACCGAGACACATTCACCAGCGTCGCCACCGGGCTCGCCATCGTCGCCCAATACGCCTAAACGAAAAACTCCGACTCGCTTTTCGCGCCGTTGTGGCTGGTGTCCCGCTTTTCGATATCCACCACCCGCTCCTTAACGCAATTTTCCTGTTCATCGTATAGGTCCTTATAGGTCCTATTCCCCCTGATCACCGCCCTCCACTCTTAGTTTCTCTCCAGCCTCCGGTCTCCGGAAATCCACAATCGTAATCACAAGTTGACTGCGCCCGCCGTTTCGCCTAACATCTTTCCTGTAGTTTGTCGCAATCAGTGCGGCAGGAAATCGCGCGGGAGGATGGCGCACCAATGAAGAAGAAGTTCAAAGTTCTGGGGGCGGTGG
>DATKVG010000050.1:0-15216 GCA_035530195.1 Bathyarchaeia archaeon
GGACGGTAGGGGTGTATCGTCGTCCGCATCGGCTTTTTCACCAGCTCCACTGTCCCCGTTTACTCCCGTCGCGTGTGCCGCCATTAAAGCTACAGGCGCTCAGATCTGGCCGCTACCCCCTTACAGCCACGATCTCAATCCGATTGAAAAGATGTGGAGCAAGATAAAGGCGTACCTTCGCAAAACCAAGGCGCGCGATCCGGAAAGTTTGTATCAAGCCGTTGGACGCGCCATGGCGCGAGTCTCGCAACGAGATGTACGAAATTGGTTTGCCTCATGCGGCTATAGTTTTATTTAAAATGCTCTAATCTCCAATAATCGTCCATTGTGTTTATGTTCTTTATTTCGTCTGAAGAAGGAATGGACACGGTTTTCACCCGGCAATAACGAAACACGGCGACTACACGCCGTTCGCCGTCTTCCAGCGCCCGCCGTATGCCCGGCAGTGCGCTTTTTCGATAGATGGCAAACAGCGGTTCGTAGTGTCCCTCGGCCGTGATGGGGATAACGCAATCGCAACCATGCGCTTCCTGCAAGAGTTTTTTGAGAAGGGGACCGTTAACCCATGGGATGTCGCATGCCAGGACGAAATTGAGGTCGTGGCGCGAAACCGCCAGAGCGGATGCAATCCCCCGGAGCGGCCCCTGTCCGGGGACCTCGTCGCGGACCACCGGCGCATTCAGAACCGCAAATTCCCGGCCCTCGCCCGCCGCGATCAGCAGTTCGTCAAAATGGGGCGCGACTTGTGCGCAGACGTGCTGAATCAAGGGCTTGCCCATTAACGGCAAGAGACTCTTGTCCAGGCCCATGCGTGCGCTCTTGCCGCCGGCGAGCACAATCACGGTGGCGGGCTCATGCTCATTGCTCAACCATGGTGTGTCGATGGCGGGCGATGCGCCTCCCATCCCGTCTGCTTGCCGCGGATTGTCCAATCGCCGTGTGCTCACGCCCAATAGGCCCTCGTGATGCCGGGGGTATGCTTCTCCGCTATTCCACCGGCGTATCTTCGGGTTTTTCCTTGAGGATCCTTCGAACCGTCGCCAGAAGATCTACGGGTTCAAAGGGTTTTTCGATAATGGCGGAGACAGGAAGATCGCTGGTATCGAATACCTGCACGCAAGCGTTGGCGATGGATGAGAGCAGGATCACGGGCAGGCCGGAGAAATCGCGGGCGATAATACTGGCGAGTTGTAATCCGGAGTCGGGGGATTCCATCATGATGTCCAAGATCACGAGGTCCGGGCGTTGGGCCTGAAGCGCAGCCTCGCCTTCTTTTGCCGATATCGCACTGCGCACCCGGTACCCATGGCCTTCAAGGGCCATGCCGCAGCAATCGGTAATGTCTGGGTCGTCGTCAATCACCAGGATGTCTCTTACCGCATTCATAGACTCTCCTTTCCAGCGGCTCAACAAGATCGTAAAGCACGCGGGTGTACTCGATCGTACGCGCGCCATGCGGGGATCATCCGCATAACGCCTCGAATTCCGGGCGGAATTTTTTCAACATCGCACTCAACGGCGTGGCAAAAGCGTCGCCGCCCGGGCATAAGGTCAGCCCCTTAATCGTTGCCGCAAGGCACTCGATGGTCACCAAATCCTGAAGTACTCCACGGCCCTCGATAAGGCCCTGCAGCAGATGGACAATAGTTTCGGTTCCTTGCCGGCATGGCGTGCATTGGCCGCAAGACTCATGTGCAAAAAACTGCATGAGACGCAACGCCACACGCGGAATAGAGACCGTCTGGTTCATCACGATGATACCACCGCTGCCAAGCATGGTGCCAGACTTGAGGCAGGATTCGTAGTCGAGCCGGACGTCCGCCGCTTCGGCCGGCGTCAGCAGCGGCGTTGACAATCCACCCACGATGACGGCCTTCATCTTTCCTTTCACACCGCCCGCCGCATCGAGAACCTTGGTTAATGGAACTCCCAGCGGGAACTCAAAGATGCCCGGCCGGTTCACATGGCCCGAAACGCCAAAGAGTTTCGGGCCGAAGTTGTTGTTTGGGCCGATTTGACGGAAAGCATCCGGACCGTTTTCGATGATATACGGCACGCACGCCAGCGTCTCTACGTTGTTGACGATTGTGGGGCAGCCCCACAATCCCTCTTGAGCGGGGAACGGCGGGCGAACGCGTGGCTGGCCGCGTTTGCCCTCGATCGACTCGATAAGGGCGGTTTCCTCGCCGCAGACATAGGAACCCGCGCCCCGATGCACCACCACGTCGAACTCGAACCCGCGCCCGAGGATGTCACGGCCCAATTTGCCCGCCGCACGCGCCTCGGCGATGGCGTCTTCCAGAATCCGGGCGATCCACGAGAATTCGCCGCGGATGTAAATGAACCCGGTTTTCGCGCCGATGGCGTAGGCCGCTATGGCCATCCCCTCGATCAACAGGTGCGGATCAAACTCCATGATTTGGCGATCTTTGAACGTTCCGGGTTCACCTTCATCCGCATTGCAGACGAGGTAAACGGGCTTCTTCGAGTCTTTGGGAACGAAGCCCCATTTCATGCCCGTGGGGAAGCCCGCACCCCCGCGGCCACGGAGACTGGAGGTCTTCACGGCATCCACGACGGCTCCGGGCGCCATGGACAACGCCTTGGCCAACGCGGTATATCCTCCATCCGCCACGTAGCCTTTCAGCGCCGTCGAGTCGGGCCGTCCGCGCCGCCGCAACAGGATGTTGCACTCCGACGCGAAGTGCGCGGCGATCGGCCACTCCGGCCATTTTCCTTGCCGCAGGGACTCGATCAAACGGTCTGCTTTATCGGTCGTCATCGCCTCGTAGTAACGGTCGTTAACCTGGATCACGGGGCATGTCCCACACGCGCCCAAGTCCTCGACGGTGGATACCGTGAATAACCCATCCGGGGTCGTCTGACCAGCACGGATACCCAGACGATTAAGGAGGTGTTGCAAGAGCTCGTCCGCCCCGGCAAGAGTCGCAGGCAGATTGGTGTCCACCTGGAGATGATACTTGCCAACGGGTTTACTCCGAAACATCGTGTAGAACGAGGCTACGCCAAATGCCTGGGAGGGGCTGATCCCGAGGAGACTCGCCACATCGCGCAGGTCTTCTTCGGAAATGACCCCACCGTTGGCGTCTTGCGCGGCGTACAATGCCGGCAGCAGCGCCGCCCGTTTATGGGGATACCGCGCGGCCAGCGCGCCGATTCGTTCTCGCAAGGAAACTTCCATGATGTTGGTTCCTCCCCGCCGCTATTCCGCCGCTTCGATGCGGGCCGCGCATATCTTGAACTCGGGTATCTTGGCTACGGGATCGAGCGCGTCGTTGGTGAGGCGATTGGCCGCGGCTTCCGCGAAGTGGAACGCCATGAACAGCGATCCCGGCGCAACGCGCGGTGTCACCCGCGCCGTCGTCACCACGGCCCCGCGCCGCGTAGCCACCTTCACCCGCCTGCCGTCACACAGCCCCAGTTCCAGCGCGTCCTCGGGGTGTATCTCGACATCGCCATGCGGGACCAGGTGGTCAAGCACCGGCGCCCGCCGGCTCATGCTGCCCGTGTGGAAATGCTGCAAGATGCGTCCCGTGCTCAGCCGCATTGGGTATTCCGCGTCCGGCTCTTCGGCCGGCGGGCGGTACGCTAACGCGGAAAGCACTGCTTTCCCACGCGGGAACTTTCCGACGTGGAGGATCGGTGTGCCGGGATGGTCCTCGTTCGGGCACGGCCAGCGCAGGCCCCGGTTCTTTTCGATCCGCTCGAAGGTCATGCCGTGGTAAGAGGGCGTCAATGCCTTGATCTCCGCGAACAGGGCCTCGGGCGTCCTCGGGAAATCGGCGTACCCCAAGCGGCCGGCGATGTCTGCGATGATCTCGTGGTCCTGCCGCGCCCCCGCGGGCGGTTCGATCGCCGCATAGCTCAATTGGGCGCGCCGTTCGGTGTTGGTGTACGTACCGGTCTTCTCCGCGAACGCCACCCCCGGCAGCACCACGTCGGCCATTTTCGCCGTTTCCGTCAGGAAGATGTCCTGCACCACCAGCAGGTCGAGCTTCTTTAGTTGCGCTTCGGCGTGGTTGAGGTTCGGATCGCTGACCATCGGATTTTCGCCCATGAAATAGAGCGCCCGGATTTCATTGCCGCAGGCGTTGATCATGGTCGTAACCGTCTGGCCGACCTTCCCGCTCAAGAATGAGGCGTCTATGCCCCAGGCCGTTGCGAATTTCTGGCGCGCGGCCTCATCGGCCACGGGTTGGTAGCCGCTGAACACATTGGGCAATGCACCCATGTCGCAAGCGCCTTGAACGTTTACTTGTCCACGCAGAGGATTTACCCCGCCACCCTCGAATCCCAGATTTCCCGTGATGAGCGCGAGGTTCGCACAAGCCTTTACATTATCCACGCCGTGCGAACTCTGCGTGATGCCCATGCTGAAATAAATGGCGGAACGGCCGCCGGTCGCATATAGCTTGGCGGCATCGAAGAGGCGATCTTTCGGAATTCCCGTAAGTTCCTCGACTTTTTCCGGGGTATAAAATTCGAGGCTTTTCTTATACTCCTCCCATCCCTCGCAACGCTCATCGATGTAAGCCTGATCCTGCCATCCCTCGCGCACGATGAGGTGTTGCATGCCCATCAGCCAGGCGACGTCCGTGCCGTTGTGCTGGCGCAGATGAATATCCGCGATCTTGGCCAGGTCGGTCTCGCGCGGATCCAGCACGATCAGTTTCACGCCCTGCTGTTTCACGGCCTTCTTGATCATGCCGCCGAACACCGGGTGGCACCACGTCGTATTGCTGCCGGTGATCAGGATTACGTCGCTCTTGGAAGCCTCCTGCATGCTGTTGGTCATCGCCCCGGACCCGAGCGTGGTCGCCAGGCCCGCCACGGTCGATGAGTGGCACAAGCGCGCGCAGTGGTCCACGTTGTTTGTCCCGATTACGGCACGGGCAAACCGCTGCATCGCGAAATTCTCTTCGTTGGTCACCTTGGCCGAACTGAGGCAGCCGATAGCGTCGGGGCCGTGTTGCTTGCGGACCGCCTTCAGTTTCTTCGCTACGAAGTCCAGCGCCTCATCCCAAGTGGCGGGTTCGAGGCTGCCCTTCCGGCGGATCAAAGGCGTTATCAGCCGGTCCGGATTGTTCAGGAACTCGAGGCCGAAGCGGCCCTTCACGCACAACATCCCCTGGTTGGCCCGCTTGCACCAGTCCGTCTCCGCGCCGCGCGCCCAGAGGTACTTCCCGTCCTTGACGCCTATCTCTATGATGCATCCCACCCCGCAGTAGGGACAGACCACCTCGTTGTGGCTGACCTCCCAGGCGCGGGCGCGGCCCTTCGACGGTTTGAGAATCAGCGCGCCCACGGGACAGACCTGCACGCACTCGCCGCATTGAACGCACGATGACGCGCCCATCGGTTGGTCATCGTCGCACACGACTTCCACACCCGCCCCGCGGTAGCCGAAGTCGAGCACCTCATGCATTACCGTGTTATTGCACGCCGCAACGCAACGCCCGCACTGAATACATTTGTTCGGATCGCGGATAATTCCTTCCGCCGAGTCATCCCGCGGCTGCTGTTCTTCGGGGATCAGAAACGCGGGCCGTTCAATCCCCAATCGGTACGCCATGTCCTGCAGTTCGCACGCGCCGTTGGCCTCGCACGAAAGGCAATCATGATTCCCGTTCGCCAGGAGCAACTCCACGATCATCCGGCGCGCTTCGAGCACGGTGGACGTCTGGGTCTGCACGACCATATTATCTTTCGCAGGCGTCGTGCATGAGGCCTGGAGGCCCCGGATCCCCTCGATTTCCACCACGCACGCCCGGCAACGGCCCGCCCGGCCCGTGCGCGGATGGTAACACAGTGACGGGATGTAAATGCCGGCGGTTTGGGCCGCCTCCAAAACAGTCTGCCCTTGTTCAGCCGTTACCTTCCGGCCGTCAATGATAAGCTGTATCATATACCATTCCCTTTAGTAGTTATCTGCACAATATTGCGCGCCAAGCCGGATGCTACGCGGCTTTCGGTTTGCGGTAGCTCAAGTTCAGCACAAATCCCACGATCAGCATGGCGCCTGCAACGAAAACGGCCGTCTTGAACGATCCGGAGCTTTTCTTGATGTACTCCATCAGCATCGGCCCGGCGACGCCCGCCGCGGCCCATGCCAACAGGATCTTGCCGTAGATCTGCCCCATGTTCTTCGCGCCGAACGTATCCGCGGCATATGCGGGCATCGAGGCGAAGCCGCCGCCGTAACACGCCAGAATGTAGCATGCAATAACCGAAAAAAGGACGATGTTGGTGACTTGAGGCAACAAGAAAAACAGCGGCACCTGCGTGCCGAACAGGATCGCGAACACCGCTTTTCGCCCGATCTTGTCTGACAGGCTCGCCCAGAAAATGCGGCCCAACCCGTTGAAGAGCGACGATACGAAGATCACCGTGCCCGCCGTCACCGCGGTCACGGCACAAGCCTCTTGCGCCATCACGGACAGATTGCTGATTAGGGCAATTCCCGCCGCCACATTCAGGAAGAGCAATAGCCACAGGATGTAAAACTGGTACATTGACAGAGCGCCGCCAAGGTCCACGCCCGCCGCGGCCGGCGCCGCGGCTTTCGGCTTATTGGCCGGCACGGGGGGCGTCCATCCCGCGGGCGGGTTGTTCAGAAACTGGGCGGCGGCAATCAACAGCACAAAAAACACAGCGCCAAAAATATAGAAGGTCGTTGCCAACCCCATATGCGGCGCACCAACCTGGAGGGCGCCGTCCGCGGCGGTCGTCACCTCGGGGATCATAAAGGGGGCAATCTGCCCGATAACGGCCGAGCCAAACCCGAAACCCATCACGGCCAAACCCGTGATCAGGCCGCGCTTGTCGGGAAACCACCGAACTAGAACGGCTATTGGGGTAATATAACCCAATCCATTACCGATACCGCCTATAAGGCCATAGCCAACGTAAAGCAATACGATGCTGCCCATCGCGTCCGCGACACCGGTAAGCACCGTGCCCAACCCAAACAAAATCGCCGCCAGCGTAGCCACCTTGCGCGCGCCGGCCTTGTCGACAAACTTGCCGCCGAACGCCGCCGCAATGCCGACAAAAAGGATGGCAATGGTAAAGGCAAGCCCCACGCGGTCTCCCGACCAGCCGTGTTGCGCCATGAAAGGCTTCTTGAATACGCTCCAAGCGTAAACCGTTCCCAAGACGAGTTGCATGACCACGCCCGCCAACGCGATAAACCACCGGTTAATGGGCGCTGACGGGGAAATACCTTTTTGTTCCGGCATAACAAACTTCTCCTTTTCCGCTGTATCTCCCGGCGATGGACATTGCTGTATCACCGGGATTCCCTCAGTTTTTTGGCTGTGTCGACGAGCAGTCGAAACTCAAGCCTCCCCAGAGCATTTCCTACTTTGGCATGGGATTATGTTTTATTCGTTTTCGTAAGTCAAGCTCCGTGTTTTTTCAGGAAGCAACTTTTCAGGCGTCGGTATTTATCGCCACTGCTCCGGCCGCCCCATCGGGGCAAACACTGAGGCCGGCTTGATTTAGCGGGGGCGGATAGATATCCTGCGGATCGATATGTTGTGGAAAACATAACGAGAGGAGCAAGCAATGTGTCCTGCCGAAGCATTGACGGAAGCGGTGAAACAGGCCGCGTTGGAACAGGATGGGCGTTTGATACTGCGTTGCGGCGAAGCATTTGCTCTGGCCGAGAGGCACGGTGTTGCGTTAGCCGAGATCGGCCGGCTGTGCAACGAAAACCATATCAAGATAGTCAACTGTCAACTGGGATGCTTCCGATGAGCCATTTGGCCGCGCCCAAAGCGGTGGGTGCCGTACCGGAGTTCAAGCTGTGGCTGTCATGCCCCGGCGCCAGATGTGTTTTTGGACAGGGCAAATGGCGGTTGCTGGACGCAATCCGTTGCCTGGGCTCGTTGCAAGCGGCCGCAGCTTCTGTAGGCATCAGCTACCGAAAGGCATGGGGCGACTTGCGGGCGGCCGAGAAGGCGCTCAGCATCACGTTCTTGGATTGCCATCGGGGCGGAAGTTCGGGCGGTGAGACGCGTCTGACCGCAGCCGGGCTCATGTGGTTGCGCGAATTTCAGCGGATGCACGCCGAGGTGGAGAAGTCGGTTGAAAAGGCGTTCGCCGAATGGAACCAACGCATGGGAACGAAGCAAAAGGGAAGTAAACGATAAGGAGAGCAGATGCCACGCCGTTTCTTGTATGGAATGGGGTTGCTGGCGTGCGGGTATTTTTCTTTGAGCGCCTGGGCAACGGGAGACGCCGCTGTGTCGGGCGAGGTGATGGTATTTCATGCGGGCAGTTTATCGGTGCCGTTCAAACAGATTGCCGAGGCGTTTCAGAAGGAATATCCGTCTGTACGCGTTCTATCGGAGGCGTCGGGCAGCCGGGATTGCGCACGCAAGATCACAGAACTTGACCGCAGGTGCGATGTGATGGCGGCGTCCGACTAGGCCGTGATAGACACCATGTTAATCCCCACGCATGCCGACTGGAACATCAAGTTCGCCGGTAACGAGATGGCCATTGTCTACGATGATAAGTCGCGGCATGCCGCCGAAAGCACGGTAATTGTTTACCTCTAATGCTCGCCACAGCCCAATATTATTTCGCCGTTGGGTCCGATAGCGAGGTCGTGTTGGGTGGGCCAGGATTTACCGGCGTCGCGCGCGTGCGCTCTTTGGAGGAATTCGTCTTTAGTGAGTGCGAATTGTGGGCTGATTTCGAGTTTTATGGCGACTTTGCCGTTGGCGTCGCGGGCTACGTTGCATCCGGCGGCCTCGAGCCAATCGGCCCAGTATTCGTTCATGCATTGCCATGCGGCGAGAACGCTGTTGTCGCCGTCGTATTCTTTGATGGGTGTGTACTCGCCGGGCCGGTCGATTTCGACCGCGACGGGTTTGTGCCGGATGAACCGGAGTGCGTCGAACACGAACGTTTCGAACTTGTAGCCGTTGGGCGCGTCGGGTTCGACGAGGTTGCCGTTGTGGTCGAGGCATGGGATTTTCTTGTGTGCCCGGTGCCAGGGGAAATGCTCGTAGTCGTTGTAGACGCGCTGGATGAAATCGGCGGACAGGATGTGTATGGCGGAGTTGCCAGCGGAATGGATGGGTTTCCCGTCGGGCGTGGTTTCGAGCAACTGCGGGTAGATGTCGAGTTCGGTGTACTCGATGACGTGATAGACGCCGTCGCAAAGACAGTGAACGCCCACGGACTCGCGTGGGTGGTCTTTGCGGTGGTTCTTGGAGGACATCTCGGCGGCGTGAAGGACGTGGAGGCCGATGAAATAGGGGTCGGCGACTTGTACGGCCCAGTTGTCGACCTGGAAATAGCTGAACATGTCGATCCCGCGGTTTCGGGCATCGTCGAGGGCGCCGTTTTCGACGAGGGCGGGGATGCAGCCGCCGTGGCCGTTGGGGTTGCAGGCGAGACTGTCGGTTGCGTCGAGCATGAATTTGCCCTGCATGTCGACGCAGGGCACCATGCGCTGGTTGAAAAACATGATGTTAGCGGGGTCGAGCCCAAAATGGCTGTTTTGCGTGAAGAACTCGCGGGTCTCATCGTGGTTGGACTCGCTCGTCATGATGTACCAGGGGAGTGGGCATCCGTATCGGGCGCGGAGGTTGTGGATCTTTTCGGCGTGGAATTCGAACAGGCTTTTTGACGATACCGGGCCTATCGGGTAGGCCCCTTTTGGGCCGGGAAACCCGAGGCGGGTGCCCTGGCCGCCGGCCACGAGGAACAACCCGACCCGGCCCCGTCGCAGGGCATCCTCGCCGGCGGCAACGGCTTCGGCGGCGCGGGGGTTGGCGGCGGCTTTGGGGATGAGGGGGATGGGTTCGATGCGGGAGAATTTCTCGGGTGCGGGCTCGTGGAGCACCCACTGGTCGATGAGGCGCGTCATGAGGTGGAAATCGATAGCCTCGATGCGGCGGCGGAGTGCCCGCTGCCTCGAGGGCTCGAGGGAAGGGTAGAACTCGAGCAGGTGCTCCTGGCCGTATTGATCGAGGAGCGCCCGGGCTTCGGCGAATTGCATCAGGTGCGCCTCCAGACCTTTCCGTGTTTTTCCATTTCGGCGCGTTGTTTCAGGCTGGGCAGCAGGCCCGGCGGGGTTCCTGTCACAAGCTCGAATTTCGAGCCGCACCCGTCGCACAGCCCGTATTCAAACCCGGGCTGCTCGAGGTACTCGCCGCAGCGCGGGCAGAGGGGTAGAAACTCTTTGTACAGGGCCGCGAGGTTCTCGAAAACGGTTTTACAGCACGGGCATTGGCTGATGGGATCCACCCGAAGCCAGCAGCGGGTGAATTGCTGACGCCGGTTGCAGATGCGGCAGAAGGCCTCATGGCCGGCGATCGGCCGAGCCGTGCTCTGCGGGGGGCCGTCGTCGCCGCCTTGCCGTTTATCGCCCAACCCAAAAAGCGCCACGCTTCTCCACTCCCATTGGTTGCGGGGCCGCGAGTCCCGTCATTTCGTCTTACGGTTGACCGCCCAAGTATTAAGGCGCGGGCGCGGCGGGCGCGGGCGGTGTCGGCTGAGTGGGTGCGGGCGGAGTTGGATCGGTTGCGGGGGGTGCCGGCGGCTGGGGCGGCTGGGGCGGTGTTTGCCCGGGTTGCACGTTGGGCGCCGGGGGCAGTGTCATTGCGCCGGGCCGGAGCGACTTTATTCGAGGCCGGTTGATGAGCGGGCGCGACCTTTTCGGGTTAGCAGCGCCGGGAGCGGTGGCGGGTATCACGCGGACTTCGAGGATTTCTTTCATGACTTGTTCGCCGCTCTTGATATTGAAATTGAGGTATTCGATCTTTCCGCGCGGCTTGGCGTTTACGTCCAGGCTGAGTTGGATAACTTTGGAGTTGTCGTTTTCGCCGGGCTGGACTTCGGCAATCAACCCTTCGATCGTCGGAACCAGATCGGCAATCTCAAACGGCCTGTCCGCCGTGATGACGGCCGTGGCTTGATTGTCCTGGCCCATTCCGGGGACCTGCCGCAGCACGAGCATGCGGGCCGGCGTTATCGAATACCAGGAGGTGACGGTGGCGGTGGCGGTGACGGGTATTTGTGCGCGCCGTTTGCACGTGGTCAGAATGGTGAACCGGCCGTTGAACCGGCCCAGGGGGACGTGATCGGCCAGCTTGACATGGATGTTGTATTCGGGCTTGTTGGGGTCGACCCACTGTTCCTTGGGGCGGAGTTCGTGCGACAGTTCGAGCGACTGGTTTCTCGCCATGGAAGTAATGTTTTTGATTTCGAGGGGGTCGTCCGTCAGTTGGCGCAGCAGTATCGTCTGTTCGTGCGGCTTGCCTTTCTCGACCGTCCCAAAAGCCACCTGCGCGGGCTCGAGCAGATACTCGGGGTTGATCTTCACAATCACGTTGAATTTGAATGCGGGCGTGGCCGGGTCGTTTGAATTCAGCGTCACGCTTTTCCGCGATTCGAACCCGCTGGCGATCTTGGCCGGGTTGACCGTTATTCTCAGCGGGGAAAACTTGCCGGCAGCGATGGTCTTGTCTTTTTGTTCCATGGTTGCCTGTGTGCAGCCGCACCCGGTAGTGATCTTGGTGATTTTGAGGGGTACTTTGCCCTTGTTGTGGACCTTGATTTCCATGGTGGTGTTGCCGTCGTTGCGAATGACGCCCATGTTGATGTCGCCGGCGGGTTCGAGTTCGATACGGGGCGCCTGGTCGGCTTTGGCCAGTGGCGGGACCGTTCCTTCCTCGGTGGACGGGGCGGTCGGCGCTATTTGGCGGATCTCTTCGAGGAACTGGTCTTCGTTGGCTTGTTTGCCGGGCGCCTGGCCGGCCATTCTGGCGCCCCCGTATACCAACAGCCCAATCACGGCCACGGCCACCAATACGACAACATGCGCACCACGGAGTTTCATTTTTAGTTCGCCTTAAAGTTTACCTGGTACTTTTTTCCGGCTTCGATCAGTTGCCGTTCCAGGTTGCCATAGACAGTTTGGTCTACCTGCACGCCCAACTCCATGCCCAGCAACAACGCGCCGACGACCGGCTCGAACACGGGCATGACGATGCGGGCCAGCGGGCAATCGCCATGAACCACGGCGCTCATCACGTTCATCAGGACGGGACTACGCCCTTTGAACACACCTCCCGCCGTGACCAGATCGAATTCATTTTGCCGCATTTCGAGTTTTGTTGCAACTGCATTGATCATCAGGCCGAGGTAGCGGCCGCCCCATTCGAGGATTTCGACGGCGGCAGAGTCGCCCTCGCAGGCCGCGTCGAAGACGAGTTTGGCCATGGGCTGGAGGTCCTGGTGGGTCAACTGGTTGCGGTAGAGCTTGTAGAACAGGTCTTCGACGTCGGCGCAGCCGCCGCGGTCGACAAATTTTTTTGTGAGCAGAGTGGGGGGGATGATGGCGTCGCGGGCCTGCATGACGGCTTGGATGCCGCGAAGGCCGATACTGCTGCCGGAGACGACGTCGCCGAACGGTTCGCCGAGCCCGCCGACGCGGGTGTGGCGGCCTTGTGGGTTTACGCCGGCGCAGACGCAGCCGGTGCCGCAGGCGATGACGATGCCGTAGGGTTCGCGGGTGCCACCGCGCAATGCGGCCATGGAATCGTTGCGGAACACGCGGGGGATTTGACCAAACAGGGGGGTGTAGATTTCGCGATCGAGCATTTCGTAGTCTTCGGGGAGGTCGGCGCCGGCTATGCCCATGCCAATCCCGGAGATGTCTTTGAGTGCGAGTCCGGCTTCGGCGAGGGCTGCTTGGACCGCTTTTTGGTTTTCTGCGGCGGCGGGTGCGACTCCGTAATATTCGTAGCTGCCGCAACCGGCTATTCCGAACCCCTTGATGTTTCCGTGCTCGTCGCCGATCAGGCAGAACGTTTTTGTGCCGCCGGCATCCAAGCCAAGATAGTACTTCATCTCAAACGACCTCCTGTAGATACTCGCGGGATCTTAACGCAAACGGCTCAAACTTTTCGAGCGGAGCGGCCGGGGTCCGGGGCGGACTTCGGCGACGCCGATCTTGTCGGCGCGTCGGCTTACGGAAAAAACAATTGCCCCGCGCGGGATTGGGAGACCCCGCGCGGGGATGAGTTTGGACGGTGTTTACTGAATGTGCTGGAGGTCTTGGGTGGCTTGTACGGCGGCGGGCGAATTGGGGAAATCGCGGATTACTTGTTTGAACAGTTCGATGGCGCGCTCGGTCTGGCCGAGCCGGGCGTGGCAGACGGCCTGCTGATGCATGGCGGAAGGCACTTTGGAGTTGGCCGGGTTGTCGCTGGGGCCGGTAGGATAGGAATCGCGGAGCCGGTTGTATTCGGCAATGGCTTCCTCGTAGCGTTCGAGCGCCTGGAACGATTTGGCGCGCCAGAACTGGGCGTTCTGCGCTTGCATCGACAGCGGGTACTTTTGGAGAAACGCGCCAAACTGGTCAAGTGCGGCCTGGTAGTCCTGCCGGGCGTAGCTCTTCTGTGCGGCGAGGTAATCCGTATCGGGCGAGCCGGTGGAGGGCGGGGTGGTCGCGGCCGGAGCCTG
Source organism: Bathyarchaeia archaeon (assembly GCA_035530195.1). Lineage (GTDB taxonomy): Bacteria > Hydrogenedentota > Hydrogenedentia > Hydrogenedentales > SLHB01 > JAPLKX01. Next base: position 13,507 of record DATKVG010000050.1, read on the forward strand.
CGGCCCAACCGCAATGGGTTCGAGGGGGGGCTGTTCCTGTGGCTGGGGGGCCGGGGCGCCAGGCGAAACCGGCGCGCCGGGCGCCATACCCGGCGGTGAGCCTGGGGCGGCGCCAGCCGGGCCATACCCGCCGCCGACTCCCACTTCCGACGGCGGCCCCGCCGGGGGCATGACGGCCGAGGGAGATCCGGGAAGGAGGGTCCTTCCCTGCTCGCGGTAGATGATGTTGGTCAGGGAGTCGAGTTTTCGTTCGAGGCTGATGAGTCTGGCCTGGTTTTCCTCGAGGACTCCCTGGACGTTGCGCAGTAGCTGATCGCTTTCGTCGACGCGGGTCAGCAGTGTAGCGGTGGTTTCGTTCAACTGGGTGACCGACGACTGGAGGTTTTTGTCGAGGTTGGCGACGCGGCGGTACGTGTCGTAGACGGTGTTTTGGAACTGGTTTCCGCCGCCGGCGCCGAAGCAGCCCGCCAGTCCGATCGCAACAGCCATCATGAGCCCACTTCGCAGGAGTCGATTAACCATTTTTGAGCCTCGTCCTGTCTTTGTTGCCGGCTGCGGTTGAACTTACCGCCGCACGGCCCCGTCAGGGTCTTCCACCACGAAATCCTGATCGCTGATCTCGACCTCGGACTGGCCTGTGGGCGAGCCGGGTCCTGGGAGCGCGCGTTGCTGCTGGCGCGAGTAGGTGCGAATCAGGGCATCGAGCCGCTGCTCGAGCGTGTCGAGTTTGGCGCGGTTTTCTTCGAGCTTTCCGGCGACGGCGCGGAGCGCCTGGTCGTTGGCGTCGACTCGCGCAAGAAGACCGGCAGCGGTCTGGTTGAGTTGCTGAACCGACCCCTGCAGGTTTTGCTCGAGATTGGCCACGTGCCGGTGGGTCGAATACACGGTGTTCTGGATCTGGTTGCCGCCCGTCGCACACCCAATCACCAACGGCATCGCCGTCAGGACATATATGCCAAGCCGCAGTTTGGGTTTCATAGCCGATTATCTGTTGATGGCTTTGTTGAATTCGCAGCGGCGATTGAACTTCCAGGCGCTCTCATCGCTGCCTTCGACGGCGGGGCGCTCTTCGCCGTAGCTGATTGTCACGAGCCGGTTGCCGGAAATGCCAAGCGTCATCAGGTAATCGCGGGCGGCGAGTGCGCGTTTCTCTCCCAGTGCGAGGTTGTACTCCTGGGTGCCGCGCTCGTCGCAGTGGCCCTCGATCTGAATGAGTACATTGGGGGCCTGCTTGATTTTGCCGGCGTTGTCGTTAAGCGTGCTGATCGCATCGGACCGCAGCGCGAAGCTGTCGTAATCGAAGTAAACTTTCTGAAGCCCGCTCGGCCCAAACAGGATCGATTCCTGGTCAATAGCCGGCAATTCCGGCCCGCCCGGCCGCTCGGGCGTCGTTGGCCCGGCGCCCTGGGTAAGATCGGGATTGATCGGCTTTTGGCCGCGTTTGCAGCCGGGGGCAATTACCATCGCCAACACTAACATCAGCACACACAACGTCTTCACGCGCATGTTGTTCATCTCTCCTCCAACTCTCCTGTTTTTGTTTTTCTCTACCCCATTAGCGGGACGCGCACACGCGCCGAATAGTAACAGAACCCAATTCGCGCATTCAAGGCGGTTTTTTCCTGCCTTTTGCACTTATCCGGTGCCTATAATACTCCAAAATGTTTCTAAGTTCCAGTGTAACGTATTTTTTTTCATAGACTTATGTTT
>DATKVG010000051.1:0-5676 GCA_035530195.1 Bathyarchaeia archaeon
TATCACCTGATGCGCCGGGCCCGGGCCATTTTGGGCGACCGAATCCTGTATATGCACTCGAGCACGGACCCGTTTGGCAGCGTGGACATCTACCCGCCGTTTGTGTTCGCGTATGCCGACTTTTGCCTACGAGGCGAGGCGGGCCGCGGTGAAGGCGACCTCGACACGTTCCTCCGCTACACGGTCAGCGGCCGCCAAATCAGCAATACCGTCGGGATGTGGTGCTATTACGGGTCCACGGGCAAGCCGGGGTATCAGCTTGTCGTGCCAACGGCCGAACACGTCGAAGCGGCGCTCCGCAACGGCGTGCGCATATGGCGGCAAAGCTGGACTTGGCGAAAGTACCCCGAAGAACTCGCCCGGTTCGATCGTCAGTACTACAGCGCGATTCAATAATCGGCCAAAACAGCTATAAGCTATCCCAAGACATCAAAAAGAGTGCGCTTTCTTTGGATTGCGGTTGTTCTTTGTGCCACTCCGTGCACACCTTGCTCTCGCTTTTTTGGGCACGGGCTTACCCGGAAAGCGGGTCGTTCAGAGTGTGGCCCAGGGTGACCAAAGGGAACCCTGGGACAGAGGCTTCCCCAACGAGACAAGTCCCCAAAGGGGCCGGTAAAAGCCTATTCGTCCAGAAATATCGCGTCTCTGTACTCTTCGTCCTGAGTGACGTAGACGGCGTCGAAGATTACCGGGGCGTCCGGGTTGAGACGGACCCAGGCACGCAGTTGTTCGGGATCTGCTTGCCCCGCGGCAGGCGCATTCGTGCTCCAGAGGGCATCCCCTATTGAATCGCGGTGGAGGCCGCTGACAAGCCAGGCGCCGACCTTCTCCTTCAACTCGGGGGCGACTTTGTTGGGGGTGGCGTTGCCTTCCGACAAGAGCGCGACGGAAGGCGCAACGCGCAGATTAGGTGCGGCCACTTCCGAAACGATTTTGAAGATCGCGTTGAGGCCGCGGCCGTCTTTGGGACTCATGCGCAGGTGAACGGTAATATCTGCTGCAGCCGCCTTGTCGCAGATCTGCTTGAGCGTTGCGATAAACGACGCGCGCGTTTGTTCTCCAGTGAAGTTGTTTTCCGGGGTCCTGTGCAGCGATAGGACGAGGTCGCGGGCGTCGAGCAGGGGCATCTTCGCCAAAACATCATCGATGGCCGCCATGCTTGCCGCGAATTCTTCCGGATCGTTGTCGACGAGCCGCAGGTCGGGAAACAGGTTGATGCCCGAGGTGAGATCGACCCAGACGCGGAGATTCTGGATCTGCAGCCAGTGGGCTTCCTGCTTGAGAGCATCGGCCTCGCGATCGTGGAGATAGCGCCAGTCGAGCACGACGCCGTCGAAATGCTGGAAAAACGTGGGGCGCAACAGGATTTCTTCCTTGACGGGCCGCTGGCCCCGCAGCGGCAGGATGCGGCCTTTGGGCGGTGCGGGCGGGACGGGCCGCTTCATTTCCTTGACATTTTCTTCACGCACATTGACTCTGAATACGCGGACATCTCCGCCGGCGATGGTCGTGTCCGAGCTTTGGCCGAGCACGGCGTTTTCGGATCCTTCAGGCAGGTAACCCTCCGCGGTTTTTTCCGACTGGTCGAGCGGCAACTCCCGGATGGTCTCGATGGGCCCGCAGTGCGAGACAATCTTGAACGGAAGCGGTTCGAGCGCGTTGTTGCAGATGCCGAGGATGTATTCGCCCGGGTTGCAGCGGCAGGTGATGAGGCTGAGCCCCTCGCCCACTTCGAACAACATCTGCTCGCGGAGGAGTTGGTCGAGCGCGGCCCGCACGAAATTCGGCATGCGATACGGTTTTTCGAGCGGCGCGTCGATTTTGCTGTCAATGGGCACAGCCGGAACGGCGTCGGTGGAAGCCCATTCGCTGGCGACGGCGATCACGCGTCCCGCCCCCACTTCGACTTCGACGACCGCAGGTATGTCCTTCACAGACGCAAGAATGCGGGCGTCATCGGAGAACTCAAGCGAGACAAGCGAGAACGGATCTGTCTCTCCAACGGCTTGGGCTTGTTCCTTATCGCAATGAGTCTGGTTGCCGGCGGCAAGCGGCGTTCCCGTCATTACGCAGCCAAGGTTCCCGGCGGTGGTGACCAGGCAGCCGCCATTTTCAACATACCCGCGCAGGTTGTCCATCAGTTCGGCCGTCAGCGTGATCCTTCCTGCGAGGATGATCACGGGGTACTGGTCGAGCACCCACGGCGGGGCGTCGGATAACAGGCAGTCCGCGATGTCGCCGTACGGGGTGGGCGAGATGAACCCGCGCTCGTCGTGGTAGTACGAAGCGTCCACGTAACCGGGGTAGATCAGATCGATGAGGTTATCGGTAAGATAGTCGCCCGCGTCGTAGGGGATGTTGCCCCAGACACGGTAGACGTCGGAGGTGTACAGGTGGCGCGGGAACGTCCAGCCTGCGAAAAAATCCAGCAGCAGAGCCACCGGCGCGTGCATGACGCCCGGTTGGCCATTGTCGCGAACCCATTGCTGGGCGGCCTGCTGAATTTTGCCGACAGGGCTGAGGTCCGGCCCGTCAAAATAACTGCTCTCGAAACCCACGAACACGCTGTTGTAAAGGATGTGGCTGTACAGTAGCCGCTTGAGGAGGCTCAGGCTTGTGCCTTTGGTTGGTCCGTGGTCGGCACCCGGCTCGCCGTAGGTTTTGTAGCCCCATCGATTCCACACGGAAGCGTTTCCGAACCACGGCACGCCGTATTGCTTGCCGGCGCCCCGGATAAAGGCGTAGTAGACCTGGCTGTTGGGGAGGGCCTGGGCCGTCTCTGCGCCGATGGTGGCGTAGACGCCTTCCTTGACCATGTAGTGGCCGTAGTTGAGCGAGACGAGTACGGACATCCGGTTGCCGAGGTCGTCGCAGATGCGTTGGAAATGCCGCTGGAAGTTTAGGTACTGGTCACGGCGGTCGCCCGAGATCGGGTACATCTGGGACGCATAACCGCCGATATAGCGCCCATCCTGCTCGCCCACGTCCATTCCCAGCCAATGGTCGCCGAGTTTTTCCTCGAGCAGTTGCAGCGCCGCAGCCGGCGGTTTGTACTGCTGCCAGTAGCCGCCCGGCCCTGATCCGGGTACGTAGCCCCAGAGATCGAACAAGAACAAGCCGCGCCGTTGAATCTCGTCGGCGAGGTCGCCGAGGTTTTTCGCGAAGATGATCGGGTAGGAGGGCCAGACGACGTTGCCGAGCTCGAACGTGTTGGTGTACTTGTCGAGTTCCTCGACGTAGTTTTTGATCTCGTCATTCTCAACGCCAAATCCGCGCAGGGTGACGAACTGCGTAACGTTGCCGAAAGTATCCCAGGATGGCGGCTTGACGTGGCGCCGGGCATAGTCCGGGTTCTGGCGCGAGTCCATTAGCCACGGGTAAACACGATGCGGGGCGGTTTGGGCGGCAGCGGCGAACACAAGCCCGAAGAGGAGCAGTATCGGTCCCAGGACAACGAGGCGCGGGTGCATGACGTTTCTCCTTGTTGAGGAGATTTAACCTGAAAGGACGCAAACAACGCAAAGAACTCGAGAAGGACTCGGGTGGGGTTCCGCCGCGTCGTGCACGGGGCGGCATTTCTGGAGTAGACTGCTCGCGAGGCAACTGAGAATCAGGGAGAGGTTGTCATGTCTTTAAGAGCGATGTGGGTGTATGCCCTGCTGTTTGGTGTGCCATGTCTCATGCACGGCGCAAATGCGGGAACGTCAGTTCTTGGGCTCGAGCCGGGCGACCTGAGGCTGTGCAATGAAGACATCGGCGTGATCGTCTGGGGACCTGACTCGGCACCCACGTTGAGCATCGGGAAGAGCGACGTATGGGACCGGCGCAACCCCAAACCCGACGAGCCGGTCCTGACGATGGCGCAAATCATCGAGATGGCACGCGCCGGGGATAAAGCCATTCTAAACGGCACAAGCTACTATACCGCGTACCGCAAACACGATTTCCCATGTCCCAAGCCGGTTGGGCAAGTGATCTTGCGCCTGCCGTTCATCGAGCCTGACGCCGCGATAACCGTCGAGCGCAATCCCGACTGTGTGCGGCTGAAAGCAACACGCGGCGAGAAGCAACTTGACCTGCGCGTGTTTGTGAGCGCGACGCGAAACCTCATCGTACTAGGCGGCACCGCCAGGGGCTTGTCCGGCGGGGATGTGGCGGTACGTTTGTGCCGCCACCGCGATACGATCGTCCCCGGCGGCGAATTGCACCCCACCATCGGCGACAGAGTCTCCCCGCACGATTTCGAGCCGCTACCCATGCCCCGCGCCAACTTTGACGGAGACACCTTTTGGGTCGAACAGGATTTCGGGAAGGAGTCGACTTTTCCTGACGGTTTTAAGGCGGTTCTTGCGGGTAGGGTGTCAGGAGTGGTGGTCTCGGGGGATGTAGCGGAAGGCGAGACGGGGCTGGGTACGCCGATGGTCGCGGAAAAAGAGGGGCGTATCAGCCACGGGTTGACCAAACGGTTCACGCCGATCAACGAATCGCCGGGTTCGGCCGCGACGGCCCGGTTGCACGATCCGGATGGCTCCTTTCAGATTTACATGACGGTGGCGACATCTCAAGACGCGTCGGCCCCGCTTGCGCGGGCGCGGCAGGTGCTTGCCGAGGCGGTCGCGCTGGGCGAAAACGCGCTGTGGTCGGAACACCAGGCGTTTCTTTCCGCTTACAACAGCCGGCCCCGCGCCCGAGCATGGTCGGCGGACGGCCGTATCGATGTTGACGCGGTATGGGGCGGCCTGCCTTACACGCCGCGGCCATTCGGCTATTACGGCGATGTGCCATTGTGCTCGGTAGACAGCACGAAATTCTGCTACCAGGACTCGTCGATGTGGCATGCGGATTTCCACTTTAACGAACTGGAAGCGACGGGGCTGTGCATGCAGCGGCAGTTTGATTTGCTGGACTCGTACTTCGTGATGATTCGCACGCTCCTGCCGATGGCCCAGGCCAACGCGGCCGACGTATACGGTTGCCGGGGCGCGATGTACCCGCTGGTCCACTACCCGCTGAAAGCGGACACCATCGTACACAGCCACATCACGTGGGAGCAGAGCATGGAAATTACCGCGCTGCTCGCCAAGCCATTCTGGCTGCGATTCTTGTACACCTGGGACATCGACTTTCTGCGGGATTCGGCCTACCCGGTGCTGCGGGAGGGAGCAAGGTTCTATACCGACTTTCTCAAACAAGGCGAAGACGGGTTGTACCACGTGTTTCCAACCGTCTCGCCGGAGCACCGCGGCATTACCAAAGACTTGCAGTTCAACCGCGACAGCCAGTCGGGCATTACGCTAATCCGGTACCATCTACGCGCGGCGGCGAAGGCGGCCGCGCTGCTTAGCCTGGATCCGGAAGAGTCAGCGCGATGGGCAGAAATCGCCGGGCATCTGCCGCCGTACCCGACGGTTCAAACGCCGGAGGGACCCATCTTTATCGACGTAGAGGGAGCGCAGCCGATGGAGTACAACATTCCGGTGCCGTTGTCGGCCGTGTTTTGGGGGGACGATATCGGCCTGGATTCGGCTGCCGGCCAGCTCGAGTTGGCACGGCGAACGGTGCGGCTAATCAACGTTTGGGAACCGCACCGCGGCTACCTGAAAGGTGTGCGGCGGCGGCTGGGCCTTTACGAAGCGGCGGATGGGATGGGACTGGATAATCTGCTGCAGTCGCATA
>DATKVG010000052.1:0-5621 GCA_035530195.1 Bathyarchaeia archaeon
CCGAATGCCGTGGAACAGAGGTAGGGGCCGGGAGCAACCCTGGGCTGACAATTATCAAATCCCTCCGGGATTTTTGGGGAACCGAATGCAGTGGAACAGAGGTAGGGGCCGGGAGCAACCCTGGGCTGACAATTATCAAATCCCTCCGGGATTTTTGGGGAACCGAATGCAGTGGAACAGAGGTAGGGGCCGGGAGCGCAAAGGCGCTGCTTCTACGAGTGCGACGCCCCGTTTTTCGCTTTCATCGTACTTTTCTGGGTTTGTTTTATAGGAGGCTTAGATCTTGACTCATTACAGCAGGCTGATACTGACGGCGTCGTTGCTGGCGGTTGCGGGATTGTCGCTGACGCGTGTCCCGGCCGATCCCGCGCTGATCGTCATGGAAGCGGAGGCCTACGCCGAACTGGTGCAGCCGATGCGGGTGGTGCGCGGCGACGCGCTGGCGAGCGGCGATGCCTGGGTCGAGTTGCCGCTGGGATCCGGCAAGGGGTGGCGCGGAAAAGGCGGCGGCCGGGCGGGGTATCGGGTGGATGTTCCGGCGGCGGGCCGGTACGCGGTGTGGGCGAGATCGTGGTGGAAAGACGGCTGCTCGAATGCGTTGTTTCTCCAGGCGAACGACTCTCCGACTCTGGTTTTCGGCAACGACGCCGTGTTCGGCCAGTGGCACTGGGTGTGCAGCCCGTCGCTCGAGCTCGGCAAGGGGCTTAACTACATCCGCTTCTCAAACCACAGCGACGGCGTCCGGCTCGACAAACTGGTGGTCACCAACGACGCGTTCTACTTGCCCGAAGGGCTTGCCGATGAGATCACCCATTTCTTTGACGGGTTTGCCGGCTGCGACGCCGACAATACCGGCAGTTGGAGTTTTCCATCGGGCCGGTGGCGCGTCGTGCGAAATCCGGCGGGAGCCGCGGCGAGTCTCGGCGACTGCCTGGCGCAGTTCGACCCCGACGGTGGCCGCGCGCTCGTGGGCAACCCGCTGTGGCACGACTACGATGTCCGGATCAAGACGATGCTGACCGAGCCGGGCGTGGTCGCCGTGACCTTCTATCACGCGAACGAGAACAATTTCTGCGGGTTGTTTTGGGAGGCGGACGAGGAGAACGCGGTACTTTCGCTCGAACAAGTAGCGGAGGGCCGTGCCAAGCTTCTTTGCCGGCAAACGCTGGACGGCGTGTCGCTCGACACGTGGTACGACGTGGCGATATCCACCGGCGGCGGCGTGATTCGCGCGGCCGTTGACGGCGTCGAACGTTGCCGGGCCGATTTCGCCGGTGAACGCAAGGGCCGGGCCGGCCTGTCCGCAACAATTTCCGGGGCGTTTTTCGACAACGTGGAGGTTATTTTCGAACATGCAAAAAACTAAGCGTAGATCAACTGCAGCACACACGAGTTCTTTCTTTCTTTTGTTATTACTGATCGCTGGCACGGCTTTTGTCGCGGGGGCTTCGCCCGCGGTTGTCGCGGTGGAATGGCTTCCGCAGTCGGCGCACGGGAAAATAGTGCGGGCGTACGAGGGCGCGGCGGACCCGGCTTGGCCCAAGCTCCGGCGCATTAACGTGATGGGCGACGAAAAAGAGCTCGAGGATGCGTTGCGCGCGTTGCCGCAAGCCGCCTCGACCATCATCGTTTCGTTTGGGCAGAACGTCGCTGAGGAGGCGGCCGAACTCTGCCCGGGGGCGACGCACGTCGTCCTGCTCGCGCCGGAAGCGCCTGCCGGGCCGAACGTATTCCACATCAAGAGCGACCCGGCCCCTGAATCGATCTGGCAGGCGGCGGCCGGTTTGAAGCCGGGGTTGAACCGGCTGGGCATCTTGTATACGGCGAGACATGCGCCCAACGAGCAACTTGCAGCAGCGATCGAGACCGCCGGCAAAGCGGCGGGCCGCGTGATGGTCCGCGCGACGGTTCCTCACGGGCTGTGCCGGACCGAATCGGATTTTGAAAATGCGATGGAATCGCTCGAGGCGGCGGGCGGGTGCGACGTCCTGTACGTGCCGGACGACCCGAACACGTCGCGGTTTGCCGCAACGCTGTCCCGGCTCGCGGGGAATACGCCCGTCATTGGCGGGGAGGCGACGCGGGGCCGGGGTTGCGCGGCGGCGTTTGTTCGCGATTACGAAGCGCTGGGATGCGCCCTGGCCGCTGTCGTGGCCGCACGGGTAAGGGGTGAGGCGCCGAACGCCGCGATGCTGGTTGTGGCGCCGAAGATCGAAGGACAAATGACAAATGACAAATGACAAGAAGATACGGCTGGAAGAAGGCGGGTAAGGACGAAAGATAATGGATGAACCGGTTATTTGCGATTCGCCGGTGACGCTTGTTTACATCACGGGCTACAACTACTCGGGCTCGACCCTGCTGGCGTTCCTCCTCAACGCCCACCAGCTGATCGCGTCCACGGGCGAGATCTGCGGGCCGGCCAACTTCACCCCGCAGTCCCAATGCTCGTGCGGCGCGGCTCTCCACGCCTGCCCGCTGTATCGCGAGATCGAACGGCGCGTCGGCCGCCCGCTCTTCCAGCTCGACCGGTTCAAGTTTGGCCACCGCCTGCTGTCGATCCCGCCGACCCTCCCGCAGCGGCTGCTGTTCGGGTCGCTGCGCAACTCGAGGGCCGAAACGCTGCGGGACTGGGCGCGGGAGCATCTGCCGTGGGCGCGGGCGGTCGCACGCGAGAAGCGGGCGGCGTACGCGGGCTTCGTCAAAGCGGCCGCGGCCCTGTTCGATGTTGGTATCGTGGCCGATTCATCTAAAAACCCGATGAACATCCCGTTCCTGATGAGGGCTGAAGGAATCCGGCTCAGGGTGATCCACCTGGTGCGCCACCCGGCGGCGTGCGTCTTCTCGGCCATCAACCGCAGCCCGCACGGCGTGCCGGCCGCGGCGGATTATTGGGCGCGCAACTTTGACACGGTCGAACGGGTGCTCGAGCGGGTGCCGCGCGCGGATTGGATGCGCCTGCGTTATGAAGACGTGTGCCTCGAGCCGGATGCGGCGTGCCGGGGGTTGTGCGAATGGATAGGCGTGCCTTTCGATCCTGCGATGCTCCGGTTTCGCCAGGCTGCGCACCACATTTACGGCAACCCAATGCGGCTGACGGACGTGGCCGAGATCCGGCTGGACACGCGCTGGCTTACGGGGCTGTCGGAGGAGGAGTTGCGGGTGGTGGCGGCCATCACGGGCAGCCAGGCGCAGCGGTGCGGCTATCGATTCGACCGGGAGCGGTCAATAGGCGGCTGTGAAGCCGCCTGCCGCCCATGAACACGCAACTGGTCACGACGTGGGAAGAGTTGGCGCAGTTCGAGCTGAACTGGAACCGGTTGTGGAAATCCGGCGGAACGTGCGGCAGGGAGTTCTACGCGTTTTCGTTCATGCGGCTGATGGCGCTGCACACTGGCAAAGGGCGCGGCACGCCGTGGTGCATCGTGTGCAGGGAAGGGGGCAACGCGGTGGGCATCATTCCGCTGTTCCTGGGGCGGGCGCCCGTATCGCGGCTCCACGTGCGGATGAACTACATCGCGTTTTTCCCAAACGAGTTGATCCAGCGCCATGGTTTTCTCGGCGACGTCACGGTCGAGGAAGCGGTCCCGGCGCTTGTGGGTTGTTTGCGGGATGAGCCGTTTGATCTGGCGGTTTTGTGCGGTCTGGCGGAGGCCGATGCGACTGCCATTTTCCGCCATGTGGCCGCGTGCGGACTCCCGTGCAGCCTGTTGCAGGTGAACGAGCCGCGGGGCGGCCAGCCCGGCACGGCGTCGGTCGACACGTGCGCGATTGAACTGCCCGTCACGTTTGCGGCGTACCTTGAGACGCGCACGGCCCGGTTCCGCGTGTGGTTTCGCCGGGCCGAACGTATCAGTAGAACGTTCGGCAGCGTGACGGTGTGGCGGCACATCGAAGGCCGGCAGACGCTGGGGCTGGAGAGGTCCGTGGACGAGATGGTGGCGTGGATTCAGCAGGTCCGGCCGCACACGTGGCAGGCCCGGCGGCGCCAGTGGTACGGCAACTACGACCCGGAATTCTGGGCCAGCCTCATCAAAACGGCGATCGCGCACGATGCGCTCGATCTGGCGTTTCTGCTGGTGGACGGCCAGCCGGTGGCATACACGTTCCGGCTGGTTTCGGGCCGGTACGCCCGGTCGTGCTGCACGGGCTACCATGAAGGTTTTGCACGGATGTCGCCGGGATTGTTGCTGATGACATTGCTGGTCAAGCATTCGATCGAAGAGACGAGGCTGACGCGGATCGATATGGGCGGGTCGCGCCATTACCAGAAGACGCAACTGGCCAACTACAGGGATTCCGGGTACGAGGTCACCATCTACGGCAGAAGCTGGAAGGCTCTGGGCCTCTACCATTGCCGGAAACAACGCCGCCGGTGGCACCGGTTCCCGGATTGACCATCCACGGGCCGAAAGCCAATAGAGAAACCCCCGGGAGGTCGCTCCCGGGGGTATGGATCGGATGTGGTTGGTGGACTAGCTGAAGATCTCGCCAACCGCCAGGGCCATCGACTTCGAAACCGGGCCTCCTGCGTCCGGGTACTTCTGGAACACAACGTGCCCGTCCATGTACAGCACGTTCGAGCCGCCGGGGATGTGGTTATAGTTGTCGACTTCGTTGGACAGCGCGTCCATCATCACAAACACCGTGCTCTGCGCCTGGGCGCTGCCAGCGGGGTTATTGATGTCCGTGATCAGGAACCGCTCGATGCCTTCACGGAGCCGGTAGATGGTGTCGCCGCCGTTGTTGCCCGTCCCCGGCGCGAAGGTACCGACGTTTACGTCCGAGTCGAGCAACCCGAAGTTGCTCGTAGTATCGATTTCAGCCAGAATCTGCACCAAGCTGAAGAACTGTTTGTTCCAACCTTCCCCGGTTTCATACGTCTCATCGAGAGGCCTGTCGCCCGACCGATCCAGCAGCCAGCCGAAATAACCATAGCTGGCGTCTGCCTCATCGGAGCAGCCGTTGCCGCCATGGACCGGATCGTTGTAATTGCTTACCACGTGCAGGCACCACTCGCCGTCCGGGAACTGGAGGTCCTCGGCGGTGTCATTCGGGTCCGACGGGCAGATGAACACGTTCGGGTCCGAAATGTACTCCGGATACACCGAACTCACCAGCGGCGCCGCAGCCGGGTCCGTTGCCTCGCCTTCATAAATCGGCACGTGAAGTGGCGGCCACTTCTGGCCGGGCGATTCATTGGCGTACATCTTGAACACCAAGCCCCACTGTTTGAGGTTGTTGGCACAACTGGCCCGGCGGGCCGATTCGCGTGCACGGGCAAGTGCCGGCAGTAAAATAGCCGCCAGGATGCCTATGATTGCAATGACAACCAACAACTCAATTAACGTAAAACCCTTTCTTCGCATTACTTTTACCTCCTTTTATAAAGGCCTTATCGCCTTATCCGGTTATCCAGAGCCGGCCTGAAAAGACCGCGCCCGGTGCTTCCTAATACAATAATACCTCTTTTTCCGAAAAAAGTAAACCCGTCTGTCCCTGCCATTTCAGTACCCCAACACCCACCCCAAATCCGCACCCTAACCCCCAAAACCCGCCACACAACCCCATCCCCCCCGTTCAGCTCCCGCCCAGCCCCTAACATCAGTTCTTCTTACAGC
>DATKVG010000053.1:0-19045 GCA_035530195.1 Bathyarchaeia archaeon
GTATACTCTGATGTGATGTGATGGATATGGAGTTGGCGTTGTGAGAAGAAGAATCGCAGAAATCCAAACTGGCGCCGGGCACCGGTTGCTCCCGTTCGTGCCTATTTACGAGCAACTGGTGGCATTCTACCGCCAAGCCATTGTGTCCAACCGCCTCCTGCCCGGCGACCAGGTGGACTCGATCACGCAAATCCAGCGGCGGCACAGGGTTTCGCGGGAGACGGCGAAGCGGGTCCTTAACCAGCTTGAATCCGAGGGCTACATCATTCAACGGGTGGGCAAGGGTTCGTTTGTGGCCGATCTCGGGCCGAAACTTCAGCGGTGGGGCATGGTTCTGCCGTTTTTCAGTGTGCAATACGAAGATTTGGTTGTGCGCATCTCGCGTCTGGCGGGTTCGGCAGGCCGCGAGGTAGTCCGCTACTTCGATTACAACAACTGGGAGGAAGAGATCCGGCTGGTTCAGAAGATGCAGGAAGACCGGTACGAGGCGGTGCTGATTGTACCTACGCTGGACGAGTCGCGCACTTGGACGTTCTATGCAGGGCTGCCGCCCAAAGGCTGCCGCCTGATGCTGCTTGACCACACGATGTCATACCGGGATTTCAACTTCGTGATCCAGAGCTACGACCTCGGTGTTGTGCGCGCGATGGACCACTTGTTGAACCGGCGGCCGGGCGGCGTGGCGTTCGTGGCCAACGAAGGTTGGACGGGCCGCAACATGGTGCTCGAGTTGATGACGGAAACGTACCGCGAGACGCTGCCGAAACGGCGGCCGGGGTTCGAGCCGGTCATTTATGAGCGGGCGACGCTGGTGGACGCGGCGGACCTGAAGTCGCGCGGGGTGACGGGCATCGTGTGCTGCGACGATGTCAGCGCGATACGGGCGGTGGGCCGGTTGCGCGAGCAGGGCGTGGCCATCCCGGGCGAGATGGGCGTTGTCAGCTATGGAAACACGGACCTCGCCAGGTATTTCACGCCGGCCCTCACCTCTATTGACCCTCACAACGAAGAGATGGCGCAGGAGGTGGCCGCGTTCTTGAGCACGGAAAACGCGGTCGAGCTTATTCAGTATGTAGTGCAACCCGAGCTGGTTGTGCGGGAGACGTAGTATGGGCATTATAAACAGGACCTTTACGAGGGCGGAATATTTTGCCAAGGGCGTCGTTTTCGACTGCCGCTGCTGCGGCCAGTGCCTGTTGTCGCACACGGGCTACGTGTGCCCGATGGCGTGCCCGCGCCAGATCCGCAACGGCCCGTGCGGCGGCTCGCTCGACGGCCGTTGCGAAGTCTATCCCGACCGCAAGTGCGTGTGGGTGCGCATTCACAGGCGAGTCAGCCGCGGCGGAACGGCTTGCCCCAGCCTGCTGCGCTCGGCCGACCCCAAACTGTTTTTCACGTCGTCTTATCTCAACCTGCTGACGGGCAGGGACAAAATTGCCCGCACGCCTCTCCCCTACCTCGACCTCGGCGTCAACCGCAAACAAGCGCCCGTGCTGACCGAGTCGGGCCTCGAGCGGAGACTCAAGAGCGGCCAGTTCGTGTTTACGTCGGAGATCCGGGCCCCGCGCGGGGCCAACCTCGATGCCGTCAGGAAACAGGCGCTGATCCTCAAGGACTATTTCGACGCCGTGAACGCGACGGCGTACCTCAACGGGAAACCGTCGACGCCGTCGGCGATCGCGGGCGCGGAGATGGTGCGGTTAGGCGTCGAGCCGATCGTCCAGTCCGTCGCGCGGGACCTCACCAAAACGGCATTCATCTCCGAGCTTATCACGAACAAAATCCACGGCGCCCACAACACGCTGTGCATCACGGGCGACTATTACCAGGGCGAGCCGTGCGTGAAACAGGTGTTCGACATGGATTCCGCCCTCATGCTTTTCGAGGCGCGCCACCTCCGCGAAAAAGGCATGATCCATTTTTCCGGCGACTCGATGAAAAACCCGCCGCGCCCGTTCTTGGGCTGCGCCGTCAATCCGTACACGGCGCCGATGAACGTGCCGATCCGCCGGCTCAAACAAAAGGCCGCGGCGGGCGCCGATTTCGTGCAGACCCAGTTGATCCTCGATATCGAGACGTTCCGCTCGTTCATGCGGATGTTCTGCGACGAGGGGCTCGACCGCGACCTGTTCCTGCTGGCGGGCCTGCCGGTGATCATTTCGAAGAAGGCGCTCGAGATGCTTCCAGGCGTGCCGGGGGTAAAATTGCCGGCGGATGTTGCTACTCGTTTTGCCTCGACAGATGATATAGTCGGGGAGGGTGTGCGTTTTGCTCGGTACTTGATAGAAGAGGTGCGGCGGATGCCGGGCGTATCGGGCGTGCACCTGATGTTGTTTGGGATGGATCACACGGTGCTGCCGCGGGTCGTGGAAGGCCTGCGATAACGAAAGGAGATTCTCGTGGCGGTTGAAGGACTGACGATTATCGGCGAGTCGATCAACGATTCCGTACCCTCGACACACAAGCTGTTCGAAGCGGGCGACATCGATGGCATCAAGAACCTCGCCAAAACGCAGGACGACGGCGGCGCCAGTTACATTGACGTCAATGTGGGCCTCCGCAGCCCCGAGTTCATGGCGGATCTGGTGCGCGAAATCCAGCAACTCACCACAAAACCCCTCTCGATCGATACGCCCGACCCCGAAATCGCCGCGGCCGGACTCGAAGCCTACGACCCGGACCGGGCCGGCGGTAAACCGCCGATTTTGAACTCGATCAGCGCGACGCGGCTGGGCATGTTCGATCTGACAAGTATCCGCCCGTTCATGCCCATCCTGCTGACCTCCGAGCGCGAGCAGGACGGCTCGGCCGTGCCCAATAGGTCCGGCCCCGACAATTACGAAACCGCGCGGCACCTGCGCAGCGTCGCGCTGAAGTACGGGATTCCCATTGAGCACCTGATATTTGATCCGGGCATCGCGCCCATCGGCAGCGATACCGAAGGGATTCTGAGAATGGTTCTCGATTCCATGGAACTGATGCACGACGATTCCGACTTCGCGGGCGTCCATATGTCCGTCGGGTTGAGCAACTTTACCGTGATGCTGCCAGCGAAAAAGGCCGACGGTTCGCCCGTGAAAGGGCCGCTCGAGAGCGCGTTCATCACCATGGCGATGCCACGCGGACTCGATTTCATCATCGGGTCGGTGAAACGCAACTATCAACTGCTGCCGCCGGACCATCCGGCGATGGCGTGCCTGCGCGACGTCCTGACGTGCGATGGTTACGACTGCCTGATGCGCGTCATGACGTACTATGGTTGATCGAAGGTCAGTGGAAGGGGAACGAGATGGCGAGCATGCTTGATCCGACGAAGATGCCTGACTGGCGGATTGCCGAAAATGCCCAAGAAAACATGAAGACCGTCTACCAGTTGGCGGACGAGATGGGGCTGGAGCGGATGGAACTGCTGCCGTACGGCCATTACGTCGCCAAGCTGGATTACATGAGCATCCTCCACCGGCTCAAGGACACGCCCAACGGCAAGTACGTCGACGTCACGGCAATCACGCCCACCCCGCTGGGAGAAGGCAAATCAACAACCACGATGGGCCTGATTCAGGGGATCGGCCAACTGGGCAAACGCGTCACCGGCGCGATCCGGCAGCCGTCGAGCGGCCCCACGTTCAACATCAAAGGCTCCGCGGCGGGCGGCGGGCTCAGCCAGTGCATCCCGCTGGCCGAGTTCAGCCTGGGGCTCACCGGCGACATCGACGCGATCAACAACGCCCACAACCTCGCTATGGTCGCGCTGACGAGCCGGCTCCAGCACGAGTTCAACTATACCGACGAGGTGCTGGCGAGGAAGAAACTCAAGCGGCTCAACATCGACCCGCGCAACCTCGCCATCGGCTGGACGATCGATTTCTGCGCACAGGCCCTGCGCGACATCATCATCGGCATTGGCGGCAAGATGGACGGGTTCATGATCCGCAGCGGGTTCCAGATCACCGTATCGAGCGAGATCATGGCCATACTCGCCGTCGCCACCAGCCTCGCCGATATGCGCAAACGCATCGGCAAAATGGTGGTTGCGTTCGACAAATGGGGCAACCCCATCTCGACGGCCGACCTCCAGGTCGACGGCGCGATGACGGCCCTGATGAACCGCGCCATGAACCCCAACCTGATGCAGACTATCGAAGGCCAGCCCGTGCTCGTTCACGCCGGGCCGTTCGCCAACATCGCCATCGGCCAGTCGTCGATCCTGGCCGATCTCGTCGCGCTCAAGCTGGGCGATTACCACGTCACGGAGAGCGGGTTCGGCGCAGATATCGGCTACGAAAAGTTCTGGAATCTCAAGTGCCGCTACAGCAAGCTGACGCCGAACTGTGCGGTGGTTGTGGCCACGGTTCGCGCGCTGAAAATGCACGGTGGCGGGCCGAAAGTGGTGCCGGGCACGCCGCTCTCGCGCATCTACACCGACCCCAACCCCGGGCTGGTCGAGAAAGGCCTCGACAACCTGCTCGCCCACATCGAGACCGTCAAAAAAAGCCGGGTCACGCCCGTGGTGTGCATCAACCACTTCGCCACCGACTCCGACGACGAAATTGCCGTCATCAAGCGGGCCGCCGAAGCCGTGGGCGCGCGCGTCGCCGTATCCCGCCACTGGGAGCTCGGGGGCGAAGGCGCGATCGAACTGGCCGAAACCGTCCTCGATGCCTGCAAGGAGCCGGCCCACCTCCGCCTGCTTTACGAAGACGACACGCCCGTCAAAGATAAAATCTCGCGCATCGCCACCGAAGTCTATGGCGCCAGCGGCGTCACGTTCTCCGAACTCAGCGAGCAAAAAATTAAGGCCATACAGGCCGACAACGATCTCAAGCGGCTCGGCGTATGCATGGTAAAAACCCACCTCAGCCTGTCGCACGACGCCGATATCAAGGGCCGGCCCAAAGGGTGGACCCTGCCGATCCGCGACGTCCTCATGTACTACGGCGCCGGCGTCATCGTACCCGTCGCGGGGGATATCAAGCTGATGCCGGGAACCGCGTCCGATCCCGCATTCCGCCGGTTCGACGTCAACACCGATACCGGAAAAGTCACCGGGCTGTTCTGAAATCCCACCGGCGAAGCGAGCCGTTGGCTGCAACGCGGTGGGGGCGCGCTCCCGCACGACCGTAGAAGAGGCTTCCAGCCTCTTTATCACGGCGAAACATCTTCCGCCCACGGTCCCTCCCCAGCCCCTTTCATCTGCCTTGACCCTTTTGTCCCTTGGGTCCCTTACGTCCCTTCTCGTAGTCCGGCGCTTTATTCTTCCTGGAAAACCAGGGCTACTTCGGAGACCGCGCCGGGCTCGACGTGAACAACTTCGGTGACGATGGGGGCTTTGATCAGCGCAATCGGGTTTGGCGCTACGCCTACAGGCAAGGCGGCTGCGCCTACCACGTAGTCGCCTTGGGGGACACCTTTGAACAGGAACGGCCCATCCTGCCAGACGCTCGTGTCGGCGAGCATCTGGCTCCCAATCAATTCGAAGGCGGCGACTGTCCATGCGGAGAGCTGGGTGTTGCCCGGAAACAGCGCCACGATCGCGCGCTGGTCGGCCTTCAATCCCGCGACGGTTCCGGCGATTTCGCCGCCGACGATCTCGATGTCCGCGCGGACCGTCTGGCCTGCGAGCAACTCGACCTGAACCGACAGCGCCGGGCTGATGAGCGCCCAACCGCCCTCGCCCAGCTTGGCTTGGGCGTTGTATAGGCCCGGGGCCAGGTTCTCGGCCTTGTACCAACCGGTCTCATCGATGTCGACGCGCGGCCCGCCCGCGCCGGGGCTGTCGGCCGGCTCAAAATACACCTGGCCGCGGCCCGGCGGGGCGCCGTTGTAGAGAACGTACCCTTCTACAGACGCATCGCCCGCGGCAAAATTGAAATCGACCGTGGCCACCTCACCGGAGACTACTTCGGCTGTTTGTGTTTTCCCGGTACGAACGCCCGAATTCATCATCAAATGTACCGTAATCTTCACCGGCCCAGGCAGGACATGTTGGGCGAGATACTGGCCTTCGGAATCGGTCAGTTCGATATGTTGAGCGCTCCATTCTTCGGAACCGGGATCGATATAAACGTAAGTGTCCGGCGCCGGCTTTCCACCAGCCGTTACGCGGCCCACTATCGAGCCGAACCCTTCCACGTTGACCTCGAGCCGGGCGCGGGTGGTGCGCCCGCCCTGAATCGTCACGGTGCTCCGCGCCAGCGGCAGACCGGCCGGCGAGGAGAAAAGATACACCTCGAGCGTATACGCGCCGGGCCGCAGCGAGTCGTAGACGAACGTCCCGTCGGCTTCTGCGCGCGTCCTGATAGCAGACACGTCGTTAGCGCCGTCCGAGCGGCGATCCCGCGATGGATATAGAAACAGGCTGCCGGTAGTTTCCGGGATCGCCGCAATGATGGCTTCATCGACGGGCTGGCCTTGCCGGTCGACCAGTTCGCCCTCGAGCCGGCCGCTCGTCTCGAGGCGCAGCAGAATGTCCGTGTGCCCATCCCGGCTGTTGTATGGACCGGCGGGCTCGCTGTAGCCGTTTCCGGATTTGGCCTGGACATAGAGGATGTCCGTCACGTTTTCCTGCCGCACGGCCAGTTTGAAGTTGCCGCTGGTATCGGATACGGCGTCGCCCATCAACAAGGTTCCCGCCTCGTTGGCCGCATATACGGAAGCCCCCGCCACCGCATCGCCCCGCTCGTCGACCACCCGGCCCGTGAACAGCGGGCGTGGCGCCAGATGGATATCATGCTGCTTCATCGTCTCCCCCGGCGCCAGCGTGATGGCGCCCCCATCGCGCACTGTACCTCCCCGGAAGGCCAGGAAGGTCACGACTTTTATATCGAACGTTCCTGGTATCAATCCCTCCAATTCGTATGTGCCATCCAGCTTGACCATCGTCCTTGCCTGCACGCGCGGCGGGTTCGATCCCTGAAACACGCTGAGCGAGCCCTGGCCGGGCATCGGCGCACCGGTCTCGTCGTCAATCACCGTGCCGTACACTTTGGCGCCAGCGCTGACCCTCAATTCGAGCCCCGAGATCGGCCCCCCCGCCACCGTCACCGACAGCGGATCGACGAGCCCCAACCGCGGCGAGTCTTGCGCGCAATGTACGTTCAGCATGTACGTACCCGGATAACATGCCCCCATGGCAAACTTGCCGGCCTCGTCGGTTCGACCCTGGATGTATCTCTCCTGCCAGTTGGCGGCATCTTTTTCCCCCATGACAATTGCCTTCGGCACGGGCTCGCCCGTGTCCTGGTTCACAACCCTGCCCGAAATCACATTCACCGGGTTCACCCGAAAAACGTTGTCCAGAGTGCCGGCCGTTACAGGGACAAACTCCTGCGGCAGATACCCGCGCGGGATAGCCGAGACGAAAACGGTCCCGGCGCGGAGGTGTTCAATCAAGAAACCGCCGCTCTCGTCTGTTAAGCCCTTGCCTATGTTGGGCCTGTTTTCGCGCGGCTCGTCAAAACACATGATCAGGGCTCCGGCAACCGGTTGTCCCTGGAGATCGATCACCTTGCCGCCAAGCGACAGGTCGGCGTGAAGGACAATATCGCAGGTGATCTCGGGCTCGAGATGGGTCAAGTTGTATACGTACCCTTGCCCGTAGAGACTTCCTTTGCGGCTCGAAATCGAGTAACTGGGGAAATACTGTCTTTCCGTGCCGATGCAGATGCCCATTATCTCATATTGACCCGCGCTGTCCGTGGTTGATGTATATTCCATCGGCTGGATCGGGTTGACCGAGTATCCGGCGTTAACAAGGTTTTCATAGAATTTAAGATCGGCCGTGTTGTCGATTCTCACGGTTGCTCCCGCTGCGGGTACGCCGTCCTCGGTCGTAACCGTGCCGCGTACCGTGCCGGTGGCGATGGGAAAATCTTCGACTGCCGCCGTGTCTTCGGGTGCAGGCCTGCTTTCGTCGGAATCTGCCGGAGCGGGAGTGCTGTTCGAGGGGGGCAGGGCGGCTGCATCGGCATTGTCCGGTTTGGGCGCGGCAGCAGTTGCCTCCGTTACGGAAGTCTTCGCGGTCACGTTTTGGGTCGAATATGGCTGTGAGAACCTGTGGTAGCCGAGGTATCCACCAAACACAATAATCGCCACGGCCGCCAGCGCCGCGGCGATTTTTCCCGCGCCCGCGCCCGTCGCCACGCCTGCCGCCGTCGCCGCGGCGGTCGCGCCTGCGGCCGATGCCTTCCACGCTACGGGTGTCGCGCACACGGCCGCCATGATGCGCGCCTCACGGCGCGAGTCCGTTTTGATCTCGCCTAACTCGTCGCCAAGCAGGTCGGTGAGCCGCCTGCCGAGTTCGTCGCGGGCGCGCTGGACGCGCTTGGCGGCGGCGTCGGGCGTGATACCGAGCAGACCACCAATCTCGCGCGCCTTTTTGTGCATGAAATAATGAAGAATGAGCACTTCACGTGCTTCCCCATCCAAAGAGTCGAGTTGTTCCCACAGCAGCCGGTGCAACTCTTCGCGCATCGGATCCGGGATGGCGGCGCGCGGGCCCGCCGAGCGCCTGGCAAAATCCGATTCGCGCCCCCGCTTGCGGATCAGGTCGACACTGACGTTGCGCGCCACGTTCACCAGCCACGGCCCCACCTGCGTGTGATGCGCGAGGCGGTCGAGTTGCTCGTAGAAGCGGGTGAACGTTTCCTGTGCGATGTCTTCGGCGTCGGCCGAATTGCGCAGGTAGGCGTACGCGATGCTGTGGACCACCCCCGCGTACCGGTTCACAAGCACCCGGAACAAGCCCTGGTTCCCCTGCAATACCTTCCGCACCACCGCCGAATCCGAGTACATGAAGGTCAACATAACCGCCTCCTCGTTTATATATTAATCGATTTGGCAGCAAAAAATGGACAGGAAGTTTCATAACCGCAGTAATACACAAGAGAATGACCGCAGCAGGCCGCCCCCCTTGCGTGCGTCCCCGTGTTTGCGAATATGTGTACTAAGGTACCCGAATCCTGTATGCGGTCCCGTCTTCGCCCGCCGTCAGCAAGCTCAGCTCGTCCGGCGCGTAGGCAACCGTATGAACCACGCCGAAGTGCTCGTAGATGGTGCCTAGAGGGTTACCGGATTCGATTTCCCAAGCTCGGATCATCGAAACGTTCGCCGTAACGACGGCTTTTTCATCAGGCGAGAACACCGCCGAGAAGACGGGAAACGTCGTCGGGATGGTGGCTTCAACGCCGGCCGTAGCCACATCCCAGAGGATGATACTCGCGTCGTAGCTGCCCGTGAGCAGCAGCGTATCGTCGTCCGAGAACGCGACGCAGTTGACGTCGTCGGTGTGCGCGGCAAATGTCCTTATCCACGCGCCGCCGCCCGACTCCCACAGCACGGCGGTATGATCGGCGCTGGCCGTGGCGATGAGCGTGCCGTCATGCGAATACGCGACGTCCAGCACGTCCGAGCCGTGGCCCCCCAACGTCGCCAGCCTCACGCCCGTCCCCGCATGCCAGATCTTTGCGGTCGAGTCGTCACTGGCCGTCGCGACGTTGGCGCCGTCGGGGCTGAACGCCACACCGCGCACCGCGTCACCGTGCTCAACAAAACTCGTCAAGACAGCCCCCGTCGCCGTGTCCCACAGTCGGGCGGTGCCGTCGTCGCTGCCCGTGAGGATCTCCGTACCGTCCGGCGAGAATGCAACATCCCGGACGTCCTGGCTGTGGCCGACGTATGCGCGGATGTACTCGCCGGTATCGGCGTTGTATAGCCTGGCCCGGCCGTCGGCGCCCGCGGTCAGGACGCACGACCCGTCCGGGCTGAATACGGCCGCTTCGAGCGCGGGTGTATATCCGAAGCAGTTCAAGACCTGGCTTCCCGTTGCGGTGCTCCATCGGATGATTTTCCCGTCGGTGCCGCAGGTGAAAACGTCACTGCCGCCCGATGAAAATCCGACGCCCGTAACCGTGCGCTCATGTCCGGCAAACGTGTGGAGACCCAGGCCGGTTTCCGTGTCCCACACCCTGGCGGTCCAGTCGGATCCACCGGTCAGGACGCGGCTACCGTCCGGCGAGAACGCGACCGCCAGGATGGTGTTAGTGTGGCCAACGTAAGTCTCAACGCCGGCGCCGGTCTCGACGTCCCAATATCGCGCGTCCCCGTCGGCGCACCCCGTAAGGAGTCGTGTGCCGTCCGAAGAGAACACGAGTGTCGTAACCTCGTCGGGGTGAGGCAGGCTATCGATGAAGCCGCCCGCGGCATCCCAGAATCTTGCCGTGCCGTCCGCGCTTGCAGTGGCAACCATTGCACCGTCGGGGCGGTATGCAACATCGTATACGATTTCCGTGTGGCCGGTAAGCGTGGCGACGGTCGCGCCGCCACTCGCCAAAAGGATTTCAGGGTCGTGGTCTTGCCGTGTGACAAGGATGCGCGTGGCGTCCGGAGACAAAACGGCGCTGTACACGGCGGCGCCGAGCGGGATCGCGGTGATTTGGGCGCCGCTTTCGAGGTCCCACAAAATAACGCTGCCATCGTAGCTGCCGCTCAGGAATTGGTCGCCGGATTCCGCAAAATCCAGCGAGGAAATAAGGCTCGAATGGCCGTAAAACGTCCGGACGAGCGCGCCGGTGTCGGCATTCCATAGGCGCACCTTACCATCGTAGCCGCCTGTGAGAAGCGAGTGGCCATCCGGCGAGACGTCCATGCAAAGCAGAATGCCGTACCCGTATTGCATGAATGCGCCTTCGGGATCCCGGAAGACGGCCGTGATGGCTGCATCGCCGTCCATAATGACCGCCTGCGGGTTGGCATCGCCGGTCATATCGCCGAGCCAGTGGTTGAAGTTCCACCCGCCCTGACCGCTGGCCGTGATGTTGACGGTCGTGCCCTCGTCGTATGTTCCGCCGGACGGGTCGAGCGTGACGGTTCCGTTGCCCAAAGTTTCCACGTCGAGCGTGTATTGGGGCACGGGGCTCTCGACGAACACGGCGGTAACAGCCCGGTTGGCATTCATGGTGACGGTGGCGGGGCTGGTGGCGCCGGTGAGGTGGCCTTCCCAGTGGTCGAACCTCCACGTAGCATCCGGTACGGCCGTGAGCGCTACCACGGCGCCCGCAGCATAGTCGGCAGACGCCGGAACCGCTGCGACTGATCCACCGCCCACGACGGCAATTGTGAGCGTGTACCGGTCTTCCTGTGGGCACGCGGTCAGAGTCAATGCCGCCAATACAGTCAGGACCTGCACGAACCAGTTCTTCATCTTGAAGCATCTCCTGTTGCTTCACCGTAGGCGCTACTCCACTTGCCAGATGCGGGTGGACCCGTCATCGCCGCCAGTCAGTACGCTGAGTCCGTCCGGCGCATAATCGACCGTGAAGACTTGGCCGAAATGTAAGAAGCTGGCCAACAGGTCGAGACCGTCGGCATCCCAGAGGTGGCCCCCAATGGCGTTGGCCGTAAGGACCGAGGAAGCATCAAGATCGGGCGAAAAGGCCACGTCGTACACCATCAGGAACATGGTGGGCGGCAGCCCCCAGAGTTGGAGGCCCGTCGCGGTTTCAAAAACCTTCCACGCGCCCCCGTAGCTGCCCGCGAGAAGGCGTGTGCCCGTGGTGGAGAACTCGACGGCCCGCACGTCGTTGCCGAACGCCGGGAACGTCCGTATCCACCCGCCCGACGCGGCATTCCAGAGCATTGCGGTGTCGTCGTGGCTGCCGGTGGCGATAAACGCGCCATCATAGGAGTAGGCCACCGCCGTCACCCATCCCGTGTGGCCCGTACACGTGACTCCTGCCGCGCCCGTCTCGACGTCCCAGGTGCGCGCGGTGTTATCTCTCAATCCGGCAAGCACGTGGGTCCCGTCCGGAGAGAAATCGACCGCGTGCACGGGCGTTCCGGCGTCGATAGATCGTTCGAGTTCGCCCGTGGCGACGTTCCAGATTCGGATCGTTTCATCGAAGCTGCCGGTGACGATCAGACTGGCGTCGGGTGAGAAGGCTACCGACTTGAGCGTATCCGTGTGGCCGTAAAACGATTGCAGCCGTTCGCCCGTCGCCGCTACATAAACGTGCGCGGTATAATCGCCCGCGGTAACCACCTCGGAACCGTCGGTCGAGAATTCGGCGCAGTTCACGGTCCGAGTGTGGCCGTACAACGTCGTGATCTCCGTGCCCGTGGCCGCATCCCACTGCGTGATGGTTTCGCGGTCGGCCGTGAAAATCTCGTCGCCACCCGCGGCAAAACATACCGACGGAATCGCAAACTGATGGCCTGTAAGCGTGTAGATGTCTGCGTGTGTGATCGCGTCCCACAGGATGGCCGTGTGGTCCATGCTGCCGGAGATCGCCTTGGTTCCGTCCGGGGAAACGGCC
Source organism: Bathyarchaeia archaeon (assembly GCA_035530195.1). Lineage (GTDB taxonomy): Bacteria > Hydrogenedentota > Hydrogenedentia > Hydrogenedentales > SLHB01 > JAPLKX01. Next base: position 12,312 of record DATKVG010000053.1, read on the forward strand.
ACGGAAAGCACGCTGTCCGTATGGCCCGCCAAGACCGTCATGCCGCCGGTAAGCACGTTACAGATCCGGACGTTGCCGTCTTGGCATCCCGTGATCACGTGGTCGCCATCCGGCAGAAACGCGATGGCATAAACGTCCGCGGGATGGGAGAACTCGCGTAGTCGAACAGGAACTCCCACGAGGTATACGCGGGCGGTATCGTCGTAACTGGCGGAAGCGAGGCGCCCGCCGTCGTTCGAGTAGGCGACGGCCGCCACCCCGCCTGCATGCGACCCATACGCCTCGACGAGATCGCCGGTCAGCAGATTCACCTCGACCAACTCCCCGCCGTCACACCCGAAAAGGCCGTTCACGCCGAAAGGAGAAAATGCCGCCGACCGGACAATCGTCGCCATATCAACCCGCCGTCTGAAAACGAGTTTGGTCGGCGCCTTGCCGGCGGTACCGGGCGTATCCCAGAGTTCGGCCCCGCCCCCCAGACTACTCGTCAGAAACTGGGAACCATCCGGCGAGAAAGCTACCGCATTGACCGGCACCGGAATATATTCATAGATCGACTGTTCGACAACGCCCGTGTCCGTATCCCAGACGCGGACTACGCCGTCCAGGCTGCCTGTCAGGACCAGTTCACCATCGGGCGACGCCGCCATGCGCATCAGTTGGCCGTAACCCAACTGCATCACGAGCCCCTCTTCGTTGCGAAACGCGGCCGTGACTTCGGTGTCGCCTGCGACGATGAGCGACGCGGGGTTGGCCGAGCCGGAAATCCCGCCGAACCAGTGGCTGAACTCCCAGTTCTCGCCTGGAGTGGGCGTGAGCGTGACCGTAGTGCCGGCCGTATACGTGCCTCCGGGCGGATCAAGAGTGACGGCCCCCTTTCCGAAGGTGCTGATTTTGAGATCATAGGTGGGCACGTCCGTCGCGAATACGGCCGTGATGGACGTGTTGGCGTTGATGGCGAGCGTGAGCGGGTTGGCGCTGCCCGTAGCCGCGCCTTCCCAATGGTCAAAATGCCAGCCTGCAGCCGGATTAGGCGTCAGCGTCACGTTGGCGCCGGATTCATACACGCCCCCAGGCGGGTTCAACGCCACGGTTCCGCTGCCCGTCAAGTAGACTGCAAGCGAATAGTGAGCGGGGCGAGTCGGGCAGCCCAGACAGCCGACAAACAGGAGCGCCATCGTGCAATTGCGGATAGTTCTCGTCATGAGAAAGCCCTCCCCTACTTTACGGCACGACTCCTAGATGATGGCCCAAAAACGCGAGAAAATCAACTCGAGAACACTGTGGGGACGCTCCCCGGCAATTTATGGGGATGTCCCATCTTAGAAATCTGGAGACGCTCCCCCTATTCCCGGTGTCACGCTGCTCCAAAACTCAGGATGTGCAGGGAAATAAGGGAAGCGTCTCCGGATTTCGTGATTTCCAGATTCCAGACTTCTCAGCGGTTTTCGAAAACGAGGTCGACTTCGGCCGTCGAGCCCGGCACCACCCTCACCACCGGGCTGACGGCGAGCCGGCCCTCGAGCATGGCTTGGGTGTCGAGGTTGCCTTCGGCGGGCAGGGTGACGGCGCCGACGAGGTAGTCGCCTTCCTGCATGCCGTTGATCGAGAACGGCCCATCCCGGTCGACGGTGGTGCTCCTGACCATCTTCTCGCCCAGCGCTTCGAGCGCCTCAACGCTCCATTCGGTCAGCACGGTGTCCGGCGGGAACACGCCGACCAAGGCTCTTTCGCCGGGTTTGAGGCCGGCGATCGTTCCGGCGAGTTGGCCGCCCACGAGCTCGAAGTCGATGCGGGCGGTCTGATCGGGCGTCACTTCGGCGTCGATCGCCTGCGAGATCTTGGTTTCGGGCCACGTGGTGTAGTCAGTCAGGGTTGCGACAACGCGGTATGCGCCTTCCGGCAGATCTACCCGCTTGTAGTACCCCTGCGCATCGGTTCTGGCGCTTGGCCCGCCGGCGCCGGGGCTTGCGATGGGCTCGAACACGACCTCAACATTGACCGCCGGCTGGCCCTGGCAGAGGACGTAGCCTTCCGCCGCGGCATGGCCGGCGGCAATGTCGAAAACGATCCTCGTAACCTCGCCGGAGTTTATCTGCGCGACTTGTTTCTGTTTCAATCCCTTCTCTGATCCGTATGAAGTACCCAGCGTTACTTCGACCTCGCCGGGAAGGATGTTGCGCACGGCGTACTGCCCGCCCTCGTCGGTTTGAATGTAGTACGGGCACACCCACTTCTGCGACACCGGCTGAACCACAATGTTCTGCCCTGCAAACGGCTTTCCATCCAGTGTCACTGTCCCTTCCACGCCGCCGAAACCCGACATGTCCACCACCAGCCTCGCCCGGACAGTCATTCCGGTCTGGACGGTGGTTTCAGCGGTGGCGACGGGCGAGCCCGGCAGGGATGAGAACGGGTAGACGTGCAATGTGTACCGGCCCGGCAGCAGTTTCGAGTAGGAGAAACTGCCGTCGGGTTTGACCATGGCGTTCACACTCCTGCCCTGGTTGACCTCGAGCGCGATGTGGCCGCTCGACCGATACAGGAAGACCTTATCCGTTTCCGCTGGGATGGCACACACGACGGCGTCGCCGATAGGCGCACCGGCCCGGTCCACCACCTCGCCTTCCAGACGACCGGCCGTCGATAGCCGAAGAACTATATCCTGGGCATCACTCTTGAACGCGTAAGGCCCGGCGGGCGGGCTGTAGGCGGTTTCGTGCATGGCCTGAAAATACAGTGTCGACGGCACTTCTTTCCGCGTTACAAATAATTTGAAGCAGCCGGCCGTGTCACTGACGGCATCGCCCACCTCAAACCGCTCGCCGGGGCACACGGCAAACACCGAAGCGCCCGCGACGGGATTGCCGGCCTCGTCGACGACGGTGCCTCCGAATGATCTCCGCCGCGGCAGATGGATATCATGCGTCAGGGGCGAATCGTCGGGGTTTATAGTCAACGTACCTTGGTAACGCGGGCGGTTTTGGCAGATCACGGAGATGTCCAGTTTTTCCCAAGGCAGGCCGATCAACTCATACGTACCATCCTCGAGCACTTTTTGGAAGCGGCTGCCGGCTCGGTTGCTGCCCGAGGCAATCACGGAGGCTTCGCCCTTCACGAGCCCGCCGGTTTCATCGTCGTACACATGACCACGGACGGTTGCACCCTCCGCCGCCTTAAGTTCCAGGCCCCGTATCGGCTCATTGCCGATTGTCACGGTAGACGGTTCGATCAACGTAACCGGCAGGACGGTCTTACGTTTGGGTGAAATGCCGAGCGCATAGACGCCCGGAAGGCAGCCCGTGACGGTGAAATTGCCGGCGCTGTCGGTTTTTCCGTTCAACCAAACTTGGTCGCGGCCTTGCGTATGTCCGCTGATATTGATGTTGGGGACAGGCTCGCCGGTGTCGCGGTTCACCACGCGGCCCGAAATGAAGTTGCCCGGGTCCAGCCGCACCACATTATTTGTGGTGCCTACCGCAAGAAAGCCCGTCGTGACCGGCAGGTGGCCCGGACCGCTGACGTATAGGCGGCAGGAGCCCGGCAGCAGGTGCTCCATTAAGAAAAGGCCGTCGTCGCCGGTCCAAAGGTACCTCGAGCGCCGGTCACCGGCTGGCGTCTGCTGTTCGCCGGTGGCCACGAACGCACTCTTTATCGGCTTGCCTTGCAAGTCGGTCACCACGCCGCCCAACGAGCCCGATGGCAGGAGTTTGAAGTCGCAGGTCATCTCACGCTGGAGATGCGTGAGTCGCAGATCGGGGACTTCGCCGTAGAGGCCGCCTTTTTCGCCAAACAACCGGTACCTCGGCATTTTTTCGTTTCCGGTGGCGATGTAGACGTCCCGGATCTCGTATTTGCCAGCCGCGTCCGTCATCGCGCTGTAGCTGATGGGCTCGACCGGCTCCAAATCCTCGACGCCAGCAGCCGTCGACCGCTCGTACTGGTCGAGGTCCTCCTGGTTGTCCAGCGTCACACGGGCGCCGACCGCGGGCTGGCCGTCTTCAAATATGACGGTTCCGCGAATCACGGCATACACCGCGGGCACAGCCGATTCGCCGTCCATGGAAGCCGCGGCAGCTTCCGCTGATTCGGCCGCGTCTGAAGTCTGTGCCTGATTTGCCGGCGCCGTCTTGATAGCCTCCGGCGCGGCCTCGTTTTCCACCACCTCGAACGTGCTCGCCGCCGTGATATCCTGCGCCTCGTACGGTCGCGAATAAAGCTCATAACCCAGGTAACCGAGAATAGCCAGTGATGCTATCACCGCCACCGTTGCCGCCAGTTTTGCCGCGCCCGCGCCCGTTGCGACCCCCGCCGCCGTTACTGCCGCCGCGGCGCCGGAGGCGGAAGCTTTCCACGCGGCCGGCGTCGCCAGTACGGCAACCATGATCCTGTTGCTGCGGCGCGCATCGGCTCGCGCCTCGTCAATCTCGTCGCCCAGCACGTCTGTCAGCCGGCGGCCCAGCTCGTCTCGCGCTCGTTGGAGGCGTTTGGCCGCCGCATCAGGGGTGATTTCGAGCAGGGCCGCAATCTCGCGCGCTTTTTTCTTCATAAAATAGCGGAGCACGAGCACTTCCCGTGCGTCCGCGTCCAGATGCTCGATCTGTTCCCAGAGAATCCGGTGCATCTCCTCGCGAACAGGGTCAGGCACGTGAGCCTTCTCCACCTCGGCGGAGAGCGGCCGGCCGGAATCGCGCAGGCGTTTTCGCAACAGGTCCGAACTGGCATTCCGGGCGACCCGCACCAGCCACGGGCCGATATGACGGCGGTGAGCCATCTGGTCGAGGTGCTGGTAAAAGCGGATAAACGTTTCCTGAGCGACGTCTTCAGCATCGGCGGCATTCTTCAGCCGCGCGAACGCCACCCCGTGGACCACCCCCGCGTACCGGTCCACCAGCACCCGGAACGCGCCCTCATTCCCCCCCAGCGCCTTGCGCATCACCGCCCGGTCCGAATGCAGTAAGGCCAGCATCGCCGCGCCCTCCTCTGCTTATAATACGTCAACAGAGGCAAAACTTGGACAAACGTATTTCGGTGGGGTCGCGCTCCCGCGCGACCGGCTAGCGGCGGCGGCGGCGCTCCATAGGCAGCCTGTCCCCGCTTTTTGCGGCGGCATCTTCATCGTTTACGGAGGTGGCCAAAGCCGCACGCAAAACTGTTGCAGTTTGTTCGCGTTCATCCGTTCCTACTCGAACACGAGCGCCACTTCAGCAGGGGCGCCTGGCCTGACCCGCAAAACAGGGCTCACGGCGATCCGGCCGCCGAGCATCGCCTCGGCGTTCATTTGGCCTTCTTCAGGGATGGTGACGGCGCCGACAATGTACTCGCCTTCGCTGATACCGTCGAAGGAGAACGGCCCGTCCGTTTTGGCTTCGGTAAACTTGATCATGTGTTCACCCAGGACGTCGAGTGCCTCCACCGACCATTCGGGCAGTTGAGCGTCGCCAGGGAAGAGCGCCACGAAAGCCTTCTCCTCGGGCTTCAACCCGCTGATTGTGCCGTGAATCTCGCAGCCCATGAGCTCGAAGTCGATCCGGGCCGTCTGGCCGGAGACTACTTCCGCCTGCACCGTCTGCATCATGCCCGTATACCGAGCTTCCACGCGGTAGACGCCGTCCGGGATCTGTTCGACCTTGTACCATCCTTCCTGATTTGTTGTTGCGGTGGGCCCGCCGGCGCCGGGGCTGTCCAACGGCTCGAACGTGATTTGCGCGTAGGGCGGTGGCGATCCGTTTACCGTGACATAGCCCTCGGCGCCCGCCTGCCCGCCTTCAAGCACAAAATCTACCCTCGTTACCTCACCGGAAACGACGTCGGCCGTTAGTTGTTTCCGCGTGCCGCTGCTGCCCCGGGAGAACTGAGGTTCGAGCGTCACTTTGACCTGCCCGGGCGCAATCCCGTACACGGAGTACTGGCCGTCCGGCCCCGTCTGTAAAAACAGGATCCGCAGCCATTTTGCGCCAACCGGCTCGACCATTATTTGCTGGTCCGGCAGCGGTTTTCCGTCCATCAGGGCAGTCCCCTCAATTCCGCCGAACCACGATATGTCCAGTACCAGATGTGCCTTTGTTGTTCGCCCCGGATGTACGGCCGCCGACGCCGTCGCTACCGCCGCTCTCGGGGTGCTCGCGCTGGCGTAGACCTCCAGCGTGTACTGGCCCGGGCGCAGTTTTGCATACTCGAACCGGCCGCCGCTTTTCAACCGTATATTCACGCTTTTGCCCCCGTTGATCTCCCCATCCACGCCCACTCCCGCGAACGGTGAATCAGAGGAACTTACCACAATCAAGGCATCCGTAGACGCAGGTACGACCGCCACAACCGCGTTTTCCACGGGAACGCCCGACTGGTCGACCACTTCACCCTCCAGCCGACCCGACCTCACCACCTTCAACACCAGACCGCTTCTCGATTCTTTGAACCGGTGAGGACCCGATGGCGCACTGTATCCGGCATCGGCGACGGCCTGGATGTACACTGTCGACGGCATTCTCTGTCCTTCCGGAAACAACCGAAACCGGCCTGACGTGTCGCTCAACGACCAGACCGCCAACCGGGCGTCGGACGCCGCAGTCGCGTAAACCGAGGCGCCCGGCACCGGGTTGTTGACCTCGTCGACCACCGTCCCCGCCAGCACCGGACGGCGGGGAAGCCGGATCTCGTGGTTCTCCTTGACTTCCCCCGGTTTCAACGACACAACGCCGTTGTACCGCTCGGCCGAACTGCGAACCGGGCCA
>DATKVG010000054.1:0-11401 GCA_035530195.1 Bathyarchaeia archaeon
TCGCTCTATGACAATATGAAAATCATGTTTCATGTCCAATCTCCTACCACCCATATTATCACAAAGCATCCCCCATCAAGTGATGGCTATTGCAGCGTCTTTGCACCTTTGCGGCTTTGCGAGAAGTTTTGAGGCGCGAAGCGCCTCACTGGAAAATCGAGAAGCTCCCAAGAAGCCACCACAGAATTAAGAATACGACGACGGTTCCCAGGCAGCCGCAGCCGCAACCCCCCGATTTTTTCGCACCATACCCGGCGACCAGCGCCCGCAGTAGTTTACTCATTTATGTTCTCCACGGGCCGCGCCGAAACTCCCTCACCGACCCGACCACCAGGATAAAATGGATGACGCCGAACCCGCAAAAAACAGCGCTAACCCGAAGATCAGTATCATCCCGACCTTGTCCGAGTAGCGACCGTACGACTGAAAAAGCGACTGTTCCACCTCGTTGCGCGTCATCACAAAACCTATTACCAAACACGTAACGCCACCCGCCACCCCCAGCAATCCCAACCCCAGAATCCAGCCAAGCCGTTTAAGATAGTCCCAGATGCGGCGCATAGAAAACTCCCCCGCGTTTCCAGCAGACTACGGTGTCAGGCAGGAATCTGTCAATGTTAAAAAGAAAGAAAAACCTCTTAAAAGTCTATTGACAACCAAGACTAATTGGGTTAGACTTTAACTGAATGGACGTTCAGTACGGCTTGCCTTCGGTTACACCGTCACAAGTGCGGTTTTCGCCTCTGGCTACGCCGTCATTCCAGGGATAAGTCGTTGAACAGGCGGATTTTACATATCGACATGGACGCATTTTTTGCGTCGGTGGAGCAGGTGCTCGATTCGACGCTGAAGGGGAAGCCGCTCATAATTGGCGGCGGGCCGGGAGACACCCGCGGGGTCGTGTCGACGGCGTCGTACGAGGCGCGGAAGTTCGGGGTGCATTCGGCGATGCCGCTGTCGCAGGCACGCCGTCTTTGCCCGCACGGCATTTACTTGCGCGGCCATTACGAGGCCTACGAGGCGGCGTCTGACAAGGTGATGGAAATCCTGCGTGAAGTTTCGCCGCTGGTCGAGTGCGTGTCAATCGACGAGGCGTACGTCGACATCACCGGCTCGATCAAACTGTTCGGCGGCGAGGACGCGATTGCCCAACACATCAAACGGCGCATCATCGAGGAAACGCAGCTCCCCTGCACCGTCGCCATTGGCTCGAACAAGCTGGTGGCCAAAGTCGGGTCGGACGCGGCCAAGCCCGACGGATACCTCAACATCCCCGGCGGCGGCGAGCGCGAGTTCCTCAGGCCGCTGCCGGTGCGCCGCCTGCCCGGCGTCGGCCCGCGGACGGCCGAGACGCTCGAGTCGCTGGGCCTGATGACGATCGGCGCGTTGGGCGACGTCGATTTGGCGATCCTGCTCAACGTGTTCGGCCAGTCGGCGTACTCGCTGCAACGGGCGGCGCAAGGCATCGCCACATCGGAAGTCGAGACGGAGTCGATCCCAAAATCCGTCGGCCGCGAAACAACCTTTGACCGCGACCTGCTCGATTGGGATCATGTCGAGCAGGTGCTGATCCACCTAGTGGAGCGGACGTCCTACGCGTTGCGCGAAAAACAGATGGAAGCACGATGCGTAACACTCAAGGTGCGTTACGCCGATTTCAAAACCCACACGTTCTCTAAAACCCTGCCGGAACCCACTTGCGTGGACAGCGACATCATCGGGGCGCTGCACGCGCTGTTGCCCAAGGCGAAAGAACGCCGGGCGCGCATCCGCCTGATCGGCGTGTCGCTCTCCTCGCTGATCTATAACCAGCACCAGATGCACCTGTTCGACCGGAAAGAGTACGAGAAATGGCAGCGCGTGCTCGAGCGCGTCGACCAAATCCGGGATAAGCAAGGATTCGAATCGGTAGGGCTGGCTAAAACAATGAAGAAAAAGGGTTCTTCGAAGGGTAGTGGAGTCGAATGATCGCCTCAGCAGGGAACTGCGCACGTCTTGATACGCTGAAAGCGTATGAGGCAATAGGCCGGGGCATCGCCCCGGTATACATGGCCGCCCTCAACGACTGCCCTGAATGGGCAGGAGGAGACAGACAACATTGCTTGCTTCCTACCATCCCTACAGGATGGTTGCCTTTTGGGATCCCCTTACCGGGGCGTTGCCCCGGCCTGTTGCCTTCTGCGCCTACAGCGCTGACAAGCTCCCGCAACATTGAGTCTACTCCACCATCTTTTGCGATGAGCCCAAAAAGAATAGGTTTAGCGTGGCCATTTTTTAACCAGAAAGAACACTTGGGGTATTCTTAGCCCGCTTCAGCGGGCTCCTCTTTGCACCCGTCTTCAGACGGGGTGAAAACAGTTGATATCCACGAAAAAGGGCGCTTCAGCGTCACTTTCAAGAGCTTTAGCAGATCTCAGGCTAAAGCTTCTTTTGAAGTCACGCTAAAGCGTGCTGGCCACTCAGAGATAGGTATAACCACCCCGGTTAAAACCGGGTGCAAAGAGGAGCCCGCTGAAGCGGGCTAAATATACAGCCTCATTTATGGTTCATTTAGAAGTTCACAGCAATTATTCGCTCCTCGAGGGCGCGGCGACGGTGCGCCAGTTGGTGGCGCGGGCGGTCGAGTTCGGACTCAAAACGCTGGCGCTCACCGACACCGGCGGGCTCTACTCCGCGATCCCCTTTTACCAGACCGCCAAAGACGCCGGCGTCAAGCCGATCCTTGGCGCACGGCTTGCCGGCCTCGTCATTCTGGCACGGGACCTCGAGGGTTACTCCGAGTTGTGCCGCATCGTCACCGGCTGGCAACTCGATCCGCAGTTCGACCCCGCCGATCACGCCGGCTCGCCGCACTTGTTCGTGCTGGCCTCGGACCGCTCGCGGATCGAGGCCCTGCTCGAGCGTGGGATCGAGCCGCTCGTGGCAATCACCCACTACGGCGGGAGCCGGTCGCGATACTTGGCCGGCTGTCTTTGCCAGTTCGCCCGCGAAAAAAAACTCCGGCCCGTCGCCGTGAGCCCCATTTACTTTCTCGACGCACCCGACGTGAAAATCCACCACGTCCTCTCCGCGATCCGGCTCAACACCACCGTGGACAACCTGCCGCGCGACGAGATCGCACCGCCCGAAGCCTGGTTCCGATCCAAACAGGAAATGGACCGGCTGTATGGCGACTGGCCCGATGCGCTGCACAACACCGACTGGGTGGCGGCGAACTGCAACGTCGAGTTCGAGTTGGGCCGGCCGATGTTTCCCGACATCGACCTGCCGGAAGGCGACACGCCGTTCTCCCGCCTGTGTCAATGCGCCTTTGCCGGGCTTCGCGAGAGGTACAAACCGCTGCGGCCCGACGTCATGGACCGGTTCCACTACGAACTCGATATCATCAACCGGCTGGGATTCTCGCCGTACTTCCTGATCGTGCGCGACATCGTCGAATTCGCCCGCGGCCGCGACATCCCGATCGTCGGCCGGGGTTCGGCGGCGAACAGCCTGGTGGCCTACGCGCTCGGCATTACGCGCGTGGACCCGTTCAAATACGACCTGTATTTCGAGCGGTTCCTGAACATGTCGCGCACCGATTGCCCCGACATCGACCTCGACATCTGCTGGCGCAGGCGCGACGAGGTCATCGAGTACGTCTACCACAAGTACGGCGCCGACCGGGTCGCGATGATCTGCACGTTCAACACGTTCCAGGCGCGGTCGGCGATGCGCGACGTCGCCAAGGCCTACGGCTGGACTGAAACCGAGATCGGCGAGGTGGTCCGGCAGTTGCCCCATTACCGGGCGCACGACATCCGCACGCTCGTGAAGCACCTGCCCGAATGCCGCGGGCTCCCCATCGACGAAGAGCCGCTGAAATCCATCCTCGAGATCAGCGAGCGGATCGACGGGTATCCGCGCCACTTGTCGATCCACAGCGGCGGCGTGGTGATTGCGCCCCAACCCCTGACGCGGTTCGTCCCCCTCCAGATGGCCGCAAAAGGCATCCTCATCACCCAGTATGACATGCACCCCATCGAAGACCTCGGCCTGATCAAGATGGACCTGCTCGGCCACCGCTCGCTCACCGTGATCAAAGAAACCGTCGAAATGATCAAGCGCAACCGGGGTATCGACGTCGACGTCGAGAGCCTGCCCGATCCCGACCCACTCACCACCAACCTGATCCGCAACGGCCGCAGCATCGGCTGCTTCCAAATCGAGTCGCCCGCGATGCGCACCCTGCTCAAAAGCACCCGCGCCGGCAACACCGATATGCTCATCAAGACCCTGTCGCTGGTGCGGCCGGGGCCGTCCGGCAGCGGAATGAAGAAAACATTCATCGAACGCCATCTCGGCCGCGAGGAGACGGTGTACCTGCACCCGGCGCTCGAAAACGTGCTGGGCGACACGTACGGCGTGATGCTTTACCAGGAAGACATTCTCAAGGTGGCGCACGTCATTGCGGGGCTCGACCTCGCCGAGGGCGATGCGTTGCGCCGCGCCATGACCAAAAAACGGTCGCCGCACGAAATGGCCAAGAGCATGCGCCTTTTTATCGACCGCGCCCGGGCAAACGGCGTCGCGGAAACCCAGGCCGAAACCATCTGGGGGCTTATCGCCAATTTCGCCGAGTACTCGTACTGCAAAGCCCACGCCAGCACGTACGGCGAGATCGCCTACCAGTGCACCTACCTCAAAGCCCATTTCCCCGCCGAATTCCTCGCGTCCGTACTCTCGAACCGCGGCGGGTTCTATCACACCGCCGTGTACGCCGAAGAGGCCAAACGGTTCGGCATCGAGATCTACCCGCCCGACGTCAACTCGAGCGACTGGAACTACTGCGTCGAAGGCGAAAACATCCGCGTCGGCTTCGTCGAGGTCCGCAACCTCAGCCAGGCCGCCGTCCGCGGCATCATCGACACGCGCCAGGCGGGGCCGTTCGAGAGCGTCAGCGACCTGTGCGGCCGCGGTGGGGTCGGGTATGCCGACGCCGAGCTGCTCATCAACACCGGGGCGTGCGACGGGTTCGGAAAGACGCGCCCAGAACTGCTCTGGGAGTTGAAAACCATCGCAACGCGCCCGCGCGCGCGCGTCATCGCCCACCATTTGACCGACGGCAACCGGCTGTTTCCGCACCGCCTGCCCGAGGCGCCTATCCCCCACTTGCCAAACTACTCGCGCAAACACCGCACCAACCTGCAATGGACCGCGCTGGGCATCGTGATCGTCACGCATCCCATCGAGTATTACGCCTCCGAATTCGATGGCCGGCAATTAATCCTCAGCGAGGATATGGCCGCCTACGCAGGAACAACCGTCACCATGGCCGGATGGCTGATCGCCGAACGGCGTGTTGGTATCAAGAATGGCGCCCGCCATCCTGGCGGCTGCATGAAGTTTATCACGCTCGAAGACCCCACCGGCGTGTTCGAAGCCATCCTGTTCCCCGCGGTCTATCAGCAGTGCGGCCACCTGCTCACGTCCCACGGGCCCTACTTCATCACCGGCGAAGTCCAAAACGAAAACGGCTGCTACTCGATGATCGCCCACGACCTCGAACGCGCCGGAAACCTGCGTAAAGCCCCGCGGCTCTCCGAAATCACACCCCCACTCCGCTGGATGTTCCCCGGCTCAATCTCCCACGCCGATTAAATCCAACAAAAACCGAAGCCCCCGCAGTTGCCTGCGAGGGCTTCCAAAAGACTGATTTTCCCGAAGTTCTTATTCGGGTCTGCGCCATTTCCACGCCGGGTCGGCGTACGGGATTTTGGGGTGAAGAATACGTTCGCCCAGTTCGCCGGCGGCGTTGGGCACCTTCGGTATCCGGTCAAGTTCCGTCATCGACTCCTCGAGCTCCAACGGGAGCGGCGCGATATCTTCGGGCAGTATGTTGCAGGTCAGAAAGACGAGCAGTTCAGTGCTTTCTTTGCTGATGATGTTGCTCTTGAACAGCACGTTGACAATGGGGATATCGCCCAGCACCGGGATCCGCCGCGTCTGATTTTCGTCGTCAAACCGCCGCAGCCCGCCAATAAAGATCGTCTGGCCGTTGCGCGTCCGCAGGGTGGTCTGCGTCTCGCGCTTGTCCTCGATGGGGATGTTGTTGAGTTCGCCCTTGGTGTCGCTCTGTTTGGCGCTGAGTTCCGCGATGATGTAGTCGTCGTGCGTGACGCGCGGCGTGACCTCGAGCACAATGCCGATGTCTTTGAACGCCGTCGTTGCAATCGGCGGCCCCGAAAGCCCCTGTGTGAATTCCTGGTACGGGAGTTCCTGCGTGATGTTAATCAGCGCCTTCTTGTTCTCAACCGTGGTTATCACGGGGTTAGCCAGGAGCCGCGCTTTCTGCGCGCGCACCTCCGCGCCGATAATGCCCCGAATGCTGATATCGCTCGAAAGGATCGAAAACGCCAGACGCCCACTGAGCGGCACCGGGCCCACTACATTCGGCGCGACGGGGCTGCTCGTGGCGTCGGTTTCGAGTCCAAGGGCGTCAATGTTGCCGATCAGGTCGCCCCGGCGGTTGAGGTGTTGCACGCTTTCTATGAACCAGTCGACGCCGGTCTGCGACTCGTCGTTGAGCAGGGCGTCAACGATCATGGTATCGATGCTGACCTGGCGCACCGGCAGGTCGACCTGCTCCATCAGCGCGCGTACCTGCTCGATCACGACCGGCATATCCGTCACGACGATATGGCGCGAACGCTCGTCAACCGCGGCTTTCCCGATGTCGGGAGACAACATGCTCTCGACCATTTTCAGCAACTCTTCGGGTTCCGCGTTGTTGATTTTGATCGCTTCTGTTACGGTCGGGGTGACCGGTTTACTGATATCGAGGTCTTTCGCAAGATTTGTAAGCTCGGTAACGCGCACTTCAGGCCCCGCCACGATAAGCATGTTGGTTGTTTCGTTCACCGAGAGGGCTACCAGCGTCGCGTCGAGGCTGCCGATAAGCAGGTCCTCCAGCGTCTTTCTCACGTCCGACGCTTTGGCATTCTCAAGCCTCACCATCGACGTCACACGTTTGGCCGCAACCGCCTGGGCGTACGGCACAATATGATATACGCCCGACTCGGGCACCATACCCAACCCGTTCATCCGCAACACCGTGTCGATCGCCGCCTGCAGCGTCACATTGCGCAAGTTCGCCGTTACCACGCCCGTCAGGTCAGACCCGGCTATCACGTTTATCTGCGCCTTCTGCGCCAACAGCGCCACCACATTGCTCAATTCCATTTCGCGGAAGTCGATGTTTACGATCTGCTGCAGCGGGTCCCCTTGAAACTTCGGTTGCGGGGGCCGCTTATCCTTCTTGGGCGCCGTCGCGAGAACGGCTGACGATTGCCCCGTCTTGACCGGCTCTTGCGCGGCCGCCGGTGCGGGCGCCGGCAACGCCGTTACGTCCACTTCCGACTTCGGCGCGGGCTCCGGCGTCGCGCTATCCGGGGCTGCCGGCGCGGCCGGTTCGGGAGCCGCAGCCGGCGCCGCTTCTGCGGCGGGCGGTTCAGCGGTGGCCGCCAGAGGCGCCAATTCCGTTGCGTCGGTTACGACAAGTGGGACACTGGCCGTCGCGTCGGTCACAACCTGTTTCATTTTTCCCATGGCGGGCAAAGCCGGAATCGCAACGGGACTCGAGGAGCGCGCAGGCGGAGGCGGAGACGGCTCGCCGCCCGCCGCATCAGGCGCGGCCGAACCTGCCCCGGCGCCGTCCGCCAACAGAATAGCGGCCGGGACGGACGCCTCAAACACGAACGGCGGAGCCGCCGCGAGATCCGAGGGTGCACCCTGATACGCATGTGGCGCCATCATCACACTCGCCCGCTTGAGCTTGCGCAGGTTTGTCGCCAGTTGCGCCACCGCCTGATCAAGCCGCTGTTCCTGCAGCACCACGGCCACGCCCGGGCAACTCGCCCCGCCCGTGGCCATCTCGCCACGCCCCAGCGGCTCCGGCAGTACGCCGGCCGGTTGCACGGCGGAACACGGCTCCAAAACCGCTACCAACGCGACCGTCGTTACCACAAAAGTCGCCAGGCAATTACGACTAAGCTGGGACATGGTCTAACGCTCCTTCAGTTCCACTTGAATTAAAGATTCCCCCACCCGGAACACCACGTGGTCTTCTTCAATGGCTACCACGACAGTTCCATCGGCGTATTCGTACCCGGGTTCAACCACCTCGTTGTCCACCACCGCCACCGGGAATGATTCGTCCCACACAATGCCCGAAACCATTTTGCTCATGACCTTGCCCAACGTGGCCGGGGCAACCGGCGCGCCCGTCCCTTCTTTATCGGTTCGCACCGCCACCTTGCCCACCAACGGCGCCATCACGTCTCGCGCCACGCGGTCCTTTTCGTAATCGAAGTCCACTTCCTGGATGCTCGCCAGCAGGGCGTCTATATCTATCTCGGCGGTCTCCGCCGGCGCCGCCCCTGCGGCCGGGGCCGCCGACGGGGCCGCGGCAGGCGCGCCGGCCGTGCTGGCAGGCGCGGTCGCGGAAGGTCCGGCCGTTGCCGGAGCAGTGACCCCCTTGATTACAAACTGGTAAAACAGAACACCCACCAGTACGACACCCATCACGGCCATGATGATGATTTGTCTACGTTGCGAGTTCACGACTTACTTTCCTCGCTCGGTTGTTTGAAACGAAACGTGCTCAGCCGGAACGAAGCCGTCGCGATCCCGTTCTCGACCTTGCCGATATTCAGTTCGCTGATCTTAAGATACCGCTGGTACCGCTCGAGCCGGTTGATGAACGTCGCTATCTGATGAAACGTGCCCCGAGCCTTCACGCTGTACGGGATCACCTCTTTTTTCGTGTCTCCCGCCGGCGCCAGCTTCGACAACTCCACCAGCAAGCCAATCTCGCCCGCCAGCGATTCAAACTGGCGAAGCAGCGCCTGGATCTCCTGCGTATTCGGCAGCCGCTCTTCGAACTGCGTCACCAACTGCTGCATCTGAGAAGCCTTCGCACGCAACTCACCGATATTCTGCTGGGTTTCCAGCGCCAGTTTGAGTTTCTGCGCCACTTGCCTGTTTTCTGCGACCAACCCCGCCAGTTTCTCGTTCTGCGCGTTGTACAACACAAAATAAAACCCCGCGGCCAACAAAACCGTCACTCCCAGTATTATGCCGACCGCCGCCCAATCCCTCGGGGTGACCGTGCCTTTCCAGAAATCCATCATGCGCCGCGGCCTCCCTGATTGATAAGGTATTCGAGCGTGAACCCGCGCACCTTGTAACTCTCAAACAACGTGTCCTGAAACTTGGGAAGGTCCAACTGGAAAATTCCGGAGAACTCTTGGTCGTCCTGCATGTTGTAGGTCAGCGGGTTGATGTCGCTGGTGCCGTCGGCCCCTTCGATCACGTAGCCCGTAAGCTCGAGGATGGGCCGCCTTACCGTTATTTTCTTGATCTCTTCCTTCTTGGTTTGCGGGTTCATCTCCTTGCGCGTCTCGGTGAATTGTTTTTCCTTCACCGCAATCGAGCTGAACCAGAAATTGTCCGGCGTCAAACGGCTCACGTTCCACAATTGGCGCGACCAGATGATCCGGTCCGCCAAGATCTCGTTGATAATCGAAACTTTCTCCGCCAGCTCGACCTTTTGCGTCTCGAGCCGCTCGAACTCATCCACGATATCCTGCAGGGTCTGGAGCTTTTCAGTGCTGTCTTTCAAGATGGCCCGCTGCTCGCCGATCTGCCGTTGTTTGTCCACCGACATCCCCGCCAAAGCCAACAGCACCAGCCCCGCCGCCAGCAGGCTGGCCACATAAGGAACCGGAGAACGTTTGATCGGGCGAAGGTGCCAGGGCAACAGGTTTATGTCTATCATAAGGCCGCCGCTCCTCGTGCCGCCAACCCGACGGCCACCATGAACTGCGCGGGCCGCTCGGTCAACGGCATCACGCCGCGCCGGTCGCCCATCTGCAAGGCGCTCTCCGCCGGATTCGCCACATCCACGTCTTTAATACTTAACTCCTCGCTGAGCGTGTGCCGCAGAAGCGGTATCGAGGCCACACCCCCGCTCAGGATCAACCTGTTCACCGGGCTCTCGTAAAGCTCATGTTCGTAGTAGTCGAACGACCGCCGAATCTCCGAAACCAGCTTCGCCAGCGGGGCCGCCATGATCTCTTCCAGCGGCTTCCCCCCGATCGGCTGCGGCGCCGGCTTCACGGCAGGGCTTTGGCCGGGCCCGTCGGAGATTCCCGGCTCATCCTCGAACGGATCGAGAAGCGATGAAGTTGCAACGGGCGGTGCGGCCGGCGGCGGTGGCGGCTCATTCCCGGCCTGTTGCGCCGGAACCCCATGGGCTTCGGCGATCGAGTTTTGAAGCAACTTTTCCGCCTCGTCAAACTCGCACCGCCGCGCGCGCGAAATCGATTGGATCAGGTCCCGGCCGCCCCAGCTCACGTCGCGAATGAAGTTCGACACACCATCCTTGACAAAGTGGATGCTCACCGACGTCAGGCCTATGTTGATCAACGCCACCGTCTCCCCCACCCGCAGGTTGTCACACGCTTCCGCCGCGTCCGCCAACGCCAGCGCGTCCACCCCAAGGATGCCGACCTTCACCTCCGCCGATTGCGTCACCTGCAGGCGCACGTCTATCAGTTCGTGTTTGGCCGCCAGCAGCAGGATCTTCAGCAGCTTGTCCTCACCCTGCATCACCGTGTCCAGCAGGGTCCAGTCAAGGAAAACCTCGCTCAAATCGTAAGGGATGTGCTGGCCCGCCTCCTTTTCAACCGCCTCCTGAAGCCGCTCTTCGGGCATGTTTGCCAGCCGCGGATACCGGATTACGACCGACTGCCCGGGCAGCGCCGTTACCACGATGCTCTGCGCCTCAACCAACGTCCTCAACGATTCCCGCACGGCGACCGCCTGAGTGGTAATTGGATCAATATTAAACTGGTTGCGGTCAACAAGCGCATAACCCGCCGCGTCCAACCGCAACCGCCCTCCCGGCCTTGACATCTGCACCGATTTGACCGAGTGCGTCCCTATGTCAATTCCTATCGCTCTTTTCGGCTTGGAAAACAGCACGGGATTCACCACTCCATAAGTCGTCGCGCATGCGCGCCTTCACTGGCAGACCGTTTAAACCTGGGCACGTCTCCCCACAGACGGTGGCATGTGCAGGCCCAAAACTCCTGCCTTACACTCACCCCATATTTTGTCGTCTGCGCAAACACTATCAGAAATTCCACTTTCTGTCAACACTTTTTGTACGCCTGTTCCCTTTCAAATTGCGTGCCAATATGCCGCCCCAACACCCTGCATTTGCCCGTTAGGCTGCACTACGCCACTGTCCATTGTTATATGGTAACGGTTTACATCTCTGGAAATCTGTTCTTAAACGAACGTTTAGGTACGTCAGGCGGAAGGTAAACTGTCGACAAAAACACGCCGTTTGGAGATA
>DATKVG010000055.1:0-59799 GCA_035530195.1 Bathyarchaeia archaeon
AGGGGATGATGTGCGGCTTCGAGCTTCTGGTGCGCCAGCTCTCGCAGCACCGCGGCATCGGCTGGAAGTACGGGCCATTGGTTGTTGATGGTCATAAGTTTATTGTCGATTGTCGATTGTTGATTGTTGATTTACGATTTGAAAATTCATAATTCCGGTTTTGGATTCTCAGCGGTCCTTTGTTTGGCGCTGAGAGGTACGACGAGGACGGGGCAGTCGGCTTTTCGGACGACTTTTTCGGTGACGTTGCCAAACAGGACTTTTTCGAGCGCGCTGTGTCCGTGCCGGCCGATGACGATGAGGTCGGCCTTGATTTCATGTGCAAATTCGAGGATTTTGAGGTAGTCGCGGCCGACTTGCATCTCGACGCGGAAATCCACGCCCTGGGGTACCCGCGGCAGGTATTGTTCGGCGATTTTGGCGTCGATGTCGTGTTTGGCTTTGTCGTCAACGCCCTCGACTTCGTAGATGTAGGTTTTCCAGAACTGGGCATCGGGCTCGGGGACGACGTGGAGCAGGTAGAGGGTTGAGCCGGGCCTTCGTACGGCGGCGTCAACGGCGTAGTCGAACGCAAGTCCGGCGTTTTCGGAGAAGTCGGTGCAGAACAAGATATGCCGGTAAGCGCTGGGCGGGAGGGAATCGCTATTCATGGCCACGCACCTCCTTTGCGGTTGATCATTTTATCAGCGACGGCAGGAAGAGCGAAATTTGTGGGAACGCGACGAGTATGGCCGCCGCCAATAACAGCGTGTACAAAAACGGCATGGCGCCCCGGAACACGGTGCCCAGCGGGATGTCTCGTTCCATACCGCTGACGACGTAGACGTTGACGCCGACGGGCGGCGAGATGACGCCCATCTGGGTCACGACGACGATGATGACGCCAAACCAGATTGGGTCGTAGCCGAGTTTTGCCGTGACGGGGCCGAAGATGGGTACGGTAAGCAAAACGAGCGCGAGGGCATCGACAAAACAGCCGGCGATGAGGTAGAAAACAATGATGCATCCGATGATCATGAATGCGGGGAGGGGCAGTTGGCTGAGCCAGCCGGCGAGGGCGTAGGGGATGCCGGTACGTGCCAGGAAATGGCCAAACATGACGGCGCCGGCGACGATGATGAGCACCATGCAGGATGTTCGTGCGGTTTCGAGCAGGGACCGCTGGATCGTTTTCCAGGTAAGCTGTCGTTTTGCGGCGGCGATGGCGATGCTACCGGCGGCGCCGATCGCGGCGGCCTCGGTGGGGGTGAAATAGCCGAGGAACATGCCGCCCATGACGGCGATGAACAGGATTAGGGTTTCGGAAACGCCGGCAATTGAGACGAGCTTTTGTCGCCAGTTGGTTTTTGGGCCGGCGGGGCCGAGTTGGGGTCTGCGCAGGCAACTGATGTAGATGGTGCCGCAGAACATGGCGGCAATCATCAGCCCCGGGAGAATGCCGGCGATGAACAGTTTGCCGATGGACTGTTCGGTGATGATGGCATAAACGATGAACACGACGCTGGGTGGGATCAGCATTCCCAGGCTGCCGCCGGCCGCCACGGCGCCGCCGCCCAATTCCATGCTGTAACCGTATCGGCGCATCTCGGGGAGTGCGACGGATGCCATCGTGGCGGCGGTGGCGGGGCCGGACCCGCAAATGGCGCCGAACGCGGTGCACGCGCCAACGGTGGCCATGGCGAGCCCGCCGGGCAGTGCGCCCAGCCAGACGTAAGCCGTGTTGAACAGGCGGCGGCTGATCCCGACGTGGAAGCAGACCTGCCCCATGAACACGAACAGGGGAATCACGGTCAGGCTGTAGGAGGAGATGGTTTCGTAGAGGTCTGCGGTGACCATGGCGAGCGCGGCCTGCGGGTTCACCAGGACGGCGAACGCGCCCAGCCCGACAATGGCCATCGAAAACGCCACGGGCATGCTCGACACCAGCAGCAACAGCAACAGGAGGCAGCCTATCACGCCGACTTGTATGGCTGTCACGGCTTAATCATCTCCCGGCCCGGATGGAGCAAGTTGTAGATTTTGACCAGTACCGTAATGGCCAATGCCCCGGCAATGACGTAGGCCACCCAGTACACGGGGATCTGGAGGGTCAGCGAGACCTCGCCGGTTCGTTTGAGTGTGTTGCCGTAGATGATCGTCTGGCGGGCGACAACGACAAAAAAGGCGATCACCATCAACCGGGTCAGGGTGTCGACCAGGATTCGGCCGGGCCGTCGGAGTTTTTGGAAGAAGAACTCGATGGCGATGTGGCCTTTGACGGCGGTCGTATAAGGGAGCGCACAGGCGATGGTGATTGCGCCGGCAATTTTGACGATGTCATAGGCGCCGGTCAGCGAACGGCCAAAGACCCGCATGAGCACGTCGGCGGACGTGACGGCGATCATGGCGATGATGGCCAGCCCGGAAGCGGCCGCCAACGCCATGACCACCGCGCGCAACAGCACTACATATACGCGATCAACGGACTTGATCCCGTCGATAAAACCACTGCTATTGGCCATTGATTATGCTACCGGGGCTTTAATCATCGCCTGCACGTCTCGCAGGAATTCTTCACCCGGCAGGCCCTTCTCTTTGCATGCACTGACGTACTCGTCGAGGATAGGTTTGACGGCCTCGACCCACTTGGCCTTTTCGTCGTCGGCGAGTGGGATGATTTGATGGCCGAGAGACTCGACAAAGGCTTTCCCTTCCTGGTCGGCCTGGTCCCAGGCATCGCCGTGCTTGGCAACCCATTGTACGCTGACTTCGGTGAAGACGGCCTGGATGTCCGCCGGTAGGCTGTTCCACTTGTCGTTGTTCATGGTAACGAACATGGCCGTGGTGTAGCCGATAACTGAACTGTCGGTAACGGAACTGATGACTTCGCCCTGTTTCCAGCCTTTGAGAGTTTCGATGGGGCAGAGGGTAGCGTCGACGACGCCTTTTTGCAGGGCCTCATAGGTTTCAGGCTGGCTCATTCCGACGGGCGTGCCCCCCAGCCGCTCGACAATTTTCGCCGAAAGACCCGTGGCCCGCACTTTCAGGCCGGCGACGTCTTCCATTTTAGCGACGGGCTTCTTGCTGGCCAGGATTCCGGGGCCGTGGGCGTGGACGTAGAGGACGTGTGTGTCGGCGACTTCCTGGGGCATATACTTTTGCACCATGGCGTTGGCGACCTTGGTGGCGACTTTGCCGTTTGGATAGCCGAGTGGCAGGTCCAATCCTTCCAACAGGGGGAACCGGCCACGGCTGTACGCAAAACAGCTCATGCCGATGTCGCTGATGCCGTTGACCACGCCCTCATAAACCTGGGGGGCCGTCGTCAGCGACCCGCCGGGGTGGATCTGGATCTTGACGCGCCCGTTGCTGCGCGCTTCGATTTCGCGCGCCCACGCATCGGCCGTCTGGCACTGAATGTGCGTCGGCGGGAAGAAAATGCTGTACGACAGTTCGATCGGCTTGACGGGTTCGGCAGGCGCCGCCGCTGGCGCGGCCTTGGGCGCGGGTGCGGATTTGGGCGTGAGCGCGGGTTTTTGGGCCGGCGTAGTGGTTTGCTGGCCGCACCCCGCTATCATCATCCCCACGGCCAAGATGGCCCCCAACATCATCAGTACGGCAACGCGGTTCCCTTTCATGTTGCGTCTCCTTATGTTGCTCGCCGTTTATTCGCGAGATTGACCCAGCCACGCCGATTGTGAAGTTTATAACGAAACCCTAGTATATCGCTTAATCCCCGGCAGGTTGCAACTGCTTACTGGACTTGGTAGAACCAGCCGATTCCGATGCGGGCGACATGGAGCCCGTCGCGCCAGTGGTAACTGATCAAAGCGAGGTCGTCCAGGAACAGGAGGCTGGGGTAGCCATAATCGTCTTCGGCATCGGCGGCAATTAGGCGCTCATGGGCCCAAGTTTCGCCGTCGTCTGGGGGTAAATGGACAGTCACCGTTTATTTCTATTTAAAAAGAGAACAATCAGGCCCAGTAGCGGTCGATGGTATCTCGGGCGAGTTGGACCCATCGGGGGAGTGGGTTGGGGTGGTTGGCGAGGGTGTGAACGTCTTTCATGATGATTTCGAGGTTGCATCCTCGTGCGGCGGTGAGTGTTTCTCGGAGGTCGTTTCGGATGAGGTCTTCGTCGAAATCGGGGGTGCTGATGAGGGCGGGGTTTGGCTTGCGGGAGAACACGTAGTTTTCGCCGAGGGCGTCAGCCATGGCTCTTTGGTCGCACCAGGGGGAGATGGAGATGCGCTTGAGGTTGGGCAGCGTTTTGATTGAGTCCCAGCGGTCGTGTACGGGTTCGCAGCAGCCATAGTAGGTCCTGCCGAACCTGGCGCAGATGGGCCGGTAGTAGCTCAGGACGAATTCTTCGCACTGGGCCGGGCTGCATGCGACGGTCTCCTGGGACTCGGACAGCACCCAGAGGTCTTTGAGGCGTGCGTGGGTTCCGAGCCCGTGGTCAGGTTGGGGGAGGGCGTGGGTGTAGCCGATGCTGCCGGAGCCGATGTAGTCGTTTTCATTGTTCAACGTGAGCAATCCTTCGCGCTCGGCCCATTCGGCACAGGCGATGAAGTCTTCCTGGAGGAATTTCATCAGGCGGTGAAGCCCCTGCGGGTCGGTGCACATGTAGACCATCATGTTTTCGATGCCGACGAGGTCAATGAGGGATTGGGTGAGGCCGGACGTCCACCAGAACCCGCCGCGCACCTCGACGCGCAACAGGCCGTCGAAGATTTCGCGCAACGCGTCGCCGTGGGCTCGAGTGGCGTCGCGGTCGACGGCGGGCGCACGGGGGCGGAGTTTTCTAAAATCGGCTTGGAGGTTTTTCAGCGGGGGCTCCCACTGCCGGCTTGAGATGTTTCCGCTGACGCGTTCTGCGTAGTGTTGCTTGACTTCGACACCGTACCCGCTGATTTTGACGTGCCAGTTGTAGGTGACGCGAGGTTCGACGACGTGGTCGTCCTGGAGGCGTTCGAACTGGTAGAGTTCAAACCGCAGTTGGCGCTCGACGTCTTGCGCCCAGGGGACCGTGCAGTGGGGCTGGAATTCGGGGAGAAGTTCGAACGCGGCCCAGGCTTCCGCGAGAACCATGGGCCGTTCGGCGCGCATTTCGTCGAGGGCGTACCATAGCCTGCGCCGCTCTTCGTTGAGGGGATGGTGTGCGGCTTCGAGCTTTTGGCGCGCCAGTTCACGGAGCACCGCGGCATCCGCCGGGACCACCCGCCACTGGTTGTTGCTGCTCATACGTTCCTGTTTTATCGAACCTCAATCCCAGATCTCAAATCAGATCTCAGATCTCAACTCTCAGCGGCCTTTTGTTTTGCGCTGAGGAGGACGACGAGGACGGCGCAGGCAACTGATGTAGGCGGCGCCGCAAAACATGGCGGCGATCATCAGCCCCGGCATAACCCGTGGTACTTCCCATTGATTACGCAGCGGGGGCTTTAATCATGGCCTGCAGGTCGCGCAGGAATTCTTCGCCCGGCAGGCCCTTCTCTTTGCAGGCATTGACGTACTCGTCGAGGATAGGCTTCACGGCCTCGACCCACTTGGCCTTTTCATCGTCCGCCAGCGGGATGATTTGATGGCCGAGGCTTTCAACAAATGCTTTGCCTTCCTGATCCGCCGTATCCCATGCGTCGCCGTGCTTGTCAACCCATTGTGCGCTGACTTCGGTGAAGATGGCCTGGATGTCCGGGGGCAGGCTTTCCCACCGTTCCTTGTTCATGGTGACGAACATGGCGGTGGTGTAACCGATGACGGAACTGTCGGTGACGGAACTGATGACTTTTCCCTGTTTCCAGCCCTTAAGGGTTTCGATGGGGCAGAGGGTAGCGTCTACGAGACCTTTCCGCAGGGCCTCGTAGGTGTCGGGCTGGCTCATTCCGACCGGCGTGCCCCCCAGCCGCTCCACGATTTTCGACGAAAGACCCGTCGCCCGGACTTTTAACCCGGCCATATCCGCCATGACGCGCACCGGCTTGTTGCTGGCCAGGATGCCGGGCCCGTGGGCGTGAACGTAGAGGATGTGTGTGTCGGCAACTTCCTGGGGCATGTACTTTTGCACCATGGCATTGGCGGCCTTGGTGGCGACTTTGCCGTTTGGATAGCCCAGCGGCAGGTCCAGCCCTTCCAACAGGGGAAACCGGCCGCGGCTGTACGCAAAACAGCTCATGCCGAGATCGCTGAGGCCGTTGACCACGCCCTCATAGACCTGCGGCGCGGCGGTAAGCGACTCGCCGGGGTGAATCAGGATCTTGATACGCCGATTGCTGCGGGTTTCGATTTCGTGCGCCCAGGCCTCGGCCGTCTGGCACTGGATATGCGTCAGCGGGAAGAAAATGCTGTAGGACAACTCGATCGGCTTGGCCGGTACCTCGGGGGCCGGCGCCGGCTGCGCAGGTGCGGGCTGTGGCGTTGGCGGGGGGGTGGGTTTTTGGGGCGGCGTAGTGGTTTGCCGGCCGCACCCCGATACCACCATCCCCACGGCCACGATGGCCCCCAACATCATCCGTACGGCAATGCGGTTCCCGTTCATGTTGCGTTTCCTTGTGTTTTTGCTCGTATTCGTTGGCGAGAATCATCCGCCCACGTACTGCATTGTGACTTGGAAACGAAAGCGCCAGTATACCGCTTATTGCGGGCTCATTCCACTGTTCTACCAGCCTTCGTAGAACCAGCCGATCCCGATGCGGGCCACGTGGAGTCCATCGCGCCAGTGGTAGCTGATCAAGGCGAGATCATCGAGGAACAGGAGGCTGGGGTATCCGTAATCGTCTTCCGGGTCGGCCGCAATGAGGCGCTCATGGACCCAAGTTTTGCCCTCGTCTTTCGAGATTACGGACGCGAACGGCGTGCGCCGCCCCGGTACGGATTCGGGGCTGTCAACGGCCCGGACCAGAAGCAGGTCGCCGGTGGCCGGAATGCGTTTTATGTCGAGGGCGGAACTGTTTGCGGGCAGACGGAGTTCGGGAACGGGTTTGCCCTTGGACCACGATTTGCCGTTGTCTTCAGAGTAGGCTCGGGCCACATAGCGGTTATAGGTCCGCATCAGCATCATGAGACGCCCGTCTTTGAGTTCGACGACATGGGGTTCCTGGGCCTCGACGGGCAGCATGTTGACCATGTTGTCGCTTTCCCACCAACTGTATCCGTTGTCATCGGAGTAGAAGGTGTAGCTGACATACCCGCCGTGGTCGTCGCCCCTGTCGACAAGCTGGTGTTCGAGCGGCGCAATGATGCGGCCGTTGGCCAGTTGGACGAGCTTGTCGTTGTGCATGATGTTGTAGCCTTTGTGCGGGGTAACGATGAGCTGATCGCCCCACGTCTGGCCGTCATCGTTGGACCGGCGGTAGTAGTTGTGGCCGAACAGGGGTTTCAATGAGGATACGTAGATGTACGACAAGAGGATCTCGCCGTTGGCAAGGCGGAGAAAACTCGGCAGGCAGTAGTAGTCGCCGGCGCGGACCTTCGGGGCTGGAATAAGAATGAATTCATCGCCCCAGGACTGCCCGGCGTCGGACGAATAGCGGGCCGTGATTGACCCGTCGCCGTGGCCTTGTTCGTCCATGCGTGTGTAGACCATGAGGATGCGGCCGTCATTGAGGGCGACCATGCTACCCGGCATGCTGCGGTAGCCGTAGGTGTTCTTGGGGAGCGCCATGACGTGCACGTCTTCGAAGGTGGTGTTTGCCATCGCGGCCGTTTTGGCGTCGTCGGCGAGAGTGCAGACGGGAAAGAGGAAGATGGCTGCCGCGAGACACAGCGTAAACCACACCAATAAACGGCTCACCGAACAACATGTTTTTTTCATTGATTTTCACTCCCCGTTCGCTTCTTGACACGTTCAATGCACAGGGGCTACTGCAACGCCTCGTAAATGAACGTGGTGATTAGGACTATGACGAGGCAGATGAAAAGCGGCCCCTGCCACAGCGCGAACTGCCAAAATGGGTCAAGCTCATCCATGATGTGCCACTTGACGATGCCGGTGGCCACGAGAACTGTTGACCATAGCAGGAGTTGTTTTCCGCCGAACGCGTTGATGCGGTACCACAGCTCGTCGGATTCAAACGCTTTTGAAAAGCGGAAGCCATAGATGTTATTCATCGGTATTTTCCGGAACACAAGAGGCAACGCAATGATGATGAAGACGACTCCGCAGAGTATGTCCGGCAAGACATAGATAATCCGCTCCTCAAGGTCTTCCATACGCGTTTTCCGATTACTTGGAAACGTCGCCGCGAATCTCCAAATGACGATAAGCAATATAATGGACCAGATGACAACCGGCCTCTGGACAATATCCTTTTTTCATCATGGGATCACTCCTTTGCCACTTGCCGTGCATACCTGACGATGCTGATCAGGATCATGATGCAAGCGAATACGACCGGTCCCCCCAGGAACAAACCAAGCCAGCGCTCGTCGATATGGTCCCCAATCCAGTCTAGAGAGAACCATTTGATAATACCGGTAACCAGGAGAAACGCCGACCACGGCAGAAGCCTTCTTGCACCTTCCTGGTTAATGCGGTACCACGCCTCGTCGGATTCGAACGCCTTTGGGACGCGGAATCCGTAAAAGGCATTCCTGGGGACTAGGCGGAAGAGGGCCGGCAGTGCAACAACAAGCACGAGTAGGCCGAGGCCCAGATCCGGCGACACAAAGAAGATCCGTTGACCAAGGGGCTCCATACGGGATTTCCTCCTGCGCGTATTCTATACGCGCTGCTGTAACGCCTTGAAAACCATGATGATAACAATCCGCCCTTCGAGGTTCTCCATCGCCGGTTCGCCAATAAGCATACCGGGCACGACATACATGATCGGCTCTCAGGGGTTTTCCCTTAGGCTTTTCCCGGGTCCGAACTCATCTGGACCGGCCTCACTGATTCTCTACCCCGTGGATCCGAAATTATTCTGGACCTACCGCACTCCTTTCATTTCGAGCTTTCTTATTTCATCGGCCCAGGCCTGGCGATCCTGGTCGGTGGCATTGGGATTGGGCAGCAGGCTTCTTCGTGTGCAGTTGGTAAGGGCCTGGAGTGTCTGGTACCTGCGGGTCTCGGCGATGTCGGGCGGGATGAGATCTTTGACGACTTTGCGGACCTCCTCCATGGCGAGCCTGCCGCCGCCCCTTTTTGCGCGGGCCTTGAGTTCGGAACGGAGGGCGGCGAAACTCGAGGCGGAGTAGCCTTTGGTGAGTGCATCGAACTCAATCCAGTCCGCGTCACTAAGCGAGCCGGCTTTCGCGGGCGCCATGGTCCATTCCATGAAGGCGCGGCGATCGTCGCCTGTCGGGTCGAGCACGGGTATGATGAGGTCGCCGGTTCTGCCTGGGCGGCGGATGTCAGGCGATAGGAGGTGGATGCGGGCCGTCATGAGCAGCCAGATGACTTTGCCGCGCAGGCGTGTGTCGGACATCATGGCCTGAATTTTGCCGGTAAGCCGTCGCTCGGTTTCGTGAGCATTGGGCCCGACGCCGCCGAACTGGGTGTCGGCCTCGTCGACGAAGATAACGACTTTCGCGAGCACCTCGAGCACGCGGCGGAGCCGCTCGAAGATGACATCGGTCTGGCCGAACCACTGGCTTCGGATGTTTTTCAGGACGAGCACGACGACGTCGAGTTCTGCGGCCATGGCCTCGAAGATGAACGTTTTTCCCGAGCCGATAGGCCCGCAGACGGCGGCGCCGGGCAGGGCGTCGTCTCCCCCACTCTGAAACCTTGGGATCAGGTCTTCTTTAATGAACTGTTTGAGGCGGGCGTAGCCGATGACGTCTTTGAGGGAGTGGGTTGGTTTCTTGAACTCGACGATGTCTTCGCCCAACTGGCTCTGGATGTACTCCTCGACTTTTGCGATGACGTCTTGCTGCTCGAGTTTTCTGTTCTCGTGCGTGGCGCCTTTGAGCAGTTGGAGGATTGCGTGAATCGAGAGGCCGGCGGTGATCACGGCGAGGTCTTCCTGGGTCGCCCACAGTTTCATTGGGCTTCCTTCATGCCGCCGGTTGAACCAGGAGATGAAATGGGTGCGGGCGGGCTGGTTGGGAAACGGCGCCTGAACCTCGAGCACCTGCGGCAGGCGCGATACCCGCTGGTTGAGCAGGCTCCGCGATTCCGTCAGCAGCACCACGGAATCGTCGCCGTCCATAAAGCCGGGGTCGGAAAACCAGTCGTGGCAGATGCTGACGCGGTGCCGGTCGACGTCGGACAGCGATAGGATCGGACCTTCGGGTACGATCATGTCGGCGCCCTCGATGAGAATGACGAGGTTTTCGGTGAGGACGGGCTGGCCGTTAATGACGGTGCGCGAGCACAGGCACATCTGCCGCAGCAGTTCGAGGGCCAGCGTCGGGTTGCCGACGGCCGCCTGGAGGTTGGCGTCAAACGCATCGGCGGCGGCGGTTTCGTGTGCGGCGGCCTTGGTTCCGTCGAGCATTCGTTTGATGGCGATTTCGTCGGGCGTGAGGCCGACACGCCATTTGGTCCATGCCTCTCGCACCTTGGCCATGTCGGCGGCCCGCGCGCAACGGAGCGGCCCGTTAATTTCGTACACGATTAGGATGACGCCGGGCAGATTCCATTTTGCGACCAGGAAGTCGATCAGCGAGAGGTATTTGTCCTCGGGCTCGAGGTAATAGAGGTCGTAGATGTTGCCGGTGACGACGACGGTCCGGGCCTGGCGCGAATTGAGCATCCGGCCCATGCGGGCAAGAAATTCATACGGCGGTGATTTCATCGAAGCACTCCACGCCGGTTCTCCGGGTTGTCCAACTCTTCCCAGAACGTCTGTGCACGCCGCCGATCGACCGGCCCGGGCGGATCGAACACGGTGCGCCGAATCTCGCGGCGCTGTTCCGCATAGACTTCGTACTTCCGCTCCCCACCCGGTTCTTCCACGGGCGCGGGGCGATCGTACACGATAGTCGCGCCGGGGCATTCGTCAAAGCCTTCCGACTTCCAGTCCCACCATTGCGAAAGGCCGGCGACCCTGTCGCCCACGTAGATGGCCTCGTTCAACTCGTGCGTAACGATCAGAATGGTGTAGGGCGGCTTCCGCTTTTCCCGGCGGGCGTCGAGGTTCTCCTGGTACAGGCTCAGCAGCATGCACTGGAGGTCTTCGCGGGTGGCCTCGTCGAGCGCGCCAAACGGCTCATCGAGCAGGATGATCTCGGGCTTCATGATGAGCGCCTGGGCCACCGCCACGCGCTGGCGCATCCCGCCGGACATGTTGCCCGGGTACAGGCGCATGGCGTGGCCCAAGTCGACGCGTTTGAGGAACTCGGCGGCCAGTTCCATGTGGTGAGCGCGCATTTTGCGCCACTTCGGGTACATCAGCAGGCGGTAGGGAATGCTGCTCTCGTCGACCATGAGGCCGAATGCCACGTTCTCCTGCGCGGTGAGGAAGGGGAAAAGCGAGTACTGCTGGTAAACGATGCCCCGGTCCCGGCCCGGCCCACGCACGAGCGCACCGGCGCCCGGCCCGCCCGAGCAGACGCGGATTTCGCCGCTGCATGGCGGGTGCGTGCCCACGATGGCCCGCAGCAGCGTCGACTTGCCGCAACCGCTCGGCCCCACCAGCCCCACGATCTCCCCCCGAACAATGTCCAAGCTCACGTCAAACAACACGCGGTGACGGCCGAACCAGTGATTAACGCCTTTTATGCTCAGGACAACCCGGTCTTTAATGTCTAAGACTTCACTTGCCATAGGCACACCAGGGGCAGATTTTCCGCTGCAGTTTTTGCAGTGCGAAATCCATGCCGAAACCGAACACGGCCAGGATGACAAGGTACGGGTAGACGACGTCCATGTTGAGCAGTTTGGACTGCAGCCGGATCCGGTAGCCGAACCCGACATCGCCGACCACCATCTCGGCCGCGATCAGGTACACCATCGCGGGGCCGAGTTGGAGGCGGACGGAGTCGATGAGTTTTGGGAGGACTTGGCGGAACACGACGTTCCAGACCACCTCGAGATGCGAGGCGCCGAGCGTGTAGGCTTTGTAAAGGAATTCGTCGGGTACGTCTTTGACTGCCAAATACACGGACTGTGCGAGCGAAGGGAGCACGCCGAATGCGATCATGGCGACGTACATGTTGGTGTCGGTGCCGACCAGGACGAAAAACACGGCGAGCATGGCGGTGGGCGGCAGCTTGGCGAGCAGCGCGAGCGGCGGGTGAAACACGGCTTCGACCGGCGCCAGGCAGCCCATCATCATGCCGAGCAACATTGCGCCGCCGATCCCGCACAGCAGCCCCAGGAAAAGGCGCTTGCCCGTGGCCTTGGCATCGACGACCAGCCAGCGTTCCTCGCTGCGGGCGTTGACCTCGACGATCTTCACCAAGCCGTCTTTGAGCTGCGACCAGGTGGGGATGGTTCTGTCGTCGGGATTGACCTGGTGCTGGTGATACGAGAGCGCCGCGTAAGCGCCCGCCAGCGCCACGACGGAAATTACCCCCAGTGCCATCACCCACTTGTTACCGATCGCCTGCCGAATCATACGACTCCTATGCTTACTACGAATTTCTGCGCGTCTGGGACATCCCCCGGAAGCAGTGGGGGCGCGAAAAGCGGGGACAGGCACGCTTTCTTCAAACTGCCGAAGAAAGCGAGCCAGTCCCCGTTTTTCGCTTTTCTTGGTGTTTCTTGTTTTCTATAAGTAGCTTCCATTGTGATTCCACGGGCTTTATTTGGCCGCGCCGGCCAGTTCCTGCATGAAAGAGGGATCAAACCGGAGAGACGCTTTGGCCGTTGTTTCCGCCCCATAGGCGACGGCAGGCGGCTTTTCGACCATTTGGTGGTCGACGCAGAACTTGACGACCTTTTTCATGGTGTCCTTGAGTGCGTCGCCCGTGTACACGCCGATGCCCTCGTTCGGGGTACCATAGAATTTGGTTTGCTGCACGACTTTGCGCATCGAGGCGAGGTCCAGGTTCGAGAATTTCTCGCCGAGCGCGATCAGGGTGTCGTCGCGCGTGGCGGGATTGTTGAGGCGCTTGTTGAGCTGGTAATAGGCGTCGATGACGGCGAGTGCGAATTGTTTGCCGCCGGGTTTTTCGAGGCTGCTCTTGCCGACGACGACCATGTCGATGATCTCGCCGGGTATGGTGGTCGAGTCGAACAGGACGCGGCAGTCTTTGCGCTTGTTGAGGGTATCGAGCACAAACGGGTTCCACACGATGATAGCGTCAAACCCTTCCTGACGCTGCTGCATGGCGAGCGCGGCCGCGCCCGGATCCATGTTTGCGAACTGGAATTGCTTCGGATCCTTGCCGAGGATCTCGAGGTTGCGCGTAAAACAGTACTCCGACACGCTCAACGCCAGCCCGCGCACCTTCACGTTCTTCAACTGATCGACGTCCGCCACCGCCTTGCTCACAATAAGCGCGTCGGCCCCGAAACTGGTCGAGGTGGGCAGGATGGCCACACTGGCGCGGGACAGCGACGGGCTGAGGATGTCCATGTTGGTGATGCAGACGGCGTCGGTCTGGCCGGCGCCGTACATCGACAGGCAGGGGTCGTACTCGGCCTCTTTGAGGACGATATCGACCTTGTACTTCTCTTCGATGGACCCAAGCTGGCCTTCCTTGCCGTTGATCAGCTTGACTTCATGGGCGACGCCGAACGCGCTCCACGACGGGTATTCGCTCCACGCCAGCGAGAACGACGGCACGTCGGCCGCCTGGACCGCCGGCGGGCAAAGCGAGACGCACAACAAACATGTCGCGATCACAACGACGCGGATTTTCAAAACGGAAGTTCCAGACATTGTTTTCTCCTTTCGTCTGATGCGGCTGGCCGTCGCATCGCCCGCCTTGCGGGCGCTTATTCCGGCAGTGCCGTGGGTTTTTCCTGCACCTGGGTCGAGGCTGCGGGTTTTTCGACAGTTGCAGCGAGGCCGATCAGCGCGTCAAACTCTGAGTCGGACTGCGAGCGCCGCGCGAACTCCATGAACTCCGCTTCCTGGACTTTGGTGTCGGTTCCGGCGAGTTCGCGGGAGATCCGCGCTTCCGCCTTGACCTCCTGTCGCAACTGCCGCATGCGCTGCAGTTCTTCGGCGGTGCCGTCCTGTGCGATGCCGGAGAGGGTGTCGGCCAGTTCTTTTTCTTCGCGCGACGTAATGACGTCTGCGACGGCGTCGGCCTGTTCGGCCCTCAACTGGTCGAGTTCGCGCAGCAACGACTGAAGTTGGACCTTGTGATCGCCAATGCGCTTGCCGTAGTCGCCAATATCCGCTTCGAGTTCTTCGATCCGGCTCTGTTTTTCCGCCAGCGTCGATGTGAAATCCTTGTAAGCCGCCTGGCACCGGAGATAATCTTCGTCGTGCTGGATCTGCTCAGTGGTTTTGCCGGCCCGCTGCAGTTCCACGACTTTCTGCTTAGCCTTGGCGAGCGCGCCCGCCTTGAGGTTTTCAAGCTGCCCGACCTCGCCGGTGAGCGTCTTGACCTTCTGCATTTTGTTTTCCTGCTGGGCAATGAGCCCGGCGACGGCCTGTTTGTACTGGTGAATGCGGGACGTCTTCTCGCGGAGGATCTCGTCGTATTTGGCCCGCATGACGTGCGGGTTCAAGTCGAGCGTCCTGCGGGCGGCGTCAATCTGCCCCGTGAGCAGGTAGCCCACGGCCTTGATCCATCTTCCCAACGCCCTGAACATAATGCGCGCCTCCTTTTCGCGTTGCCGGCCGAGCTACTCGCGCCCGCCCGATTCCAACTGGCTCTCAAAGGCTTTTACCCGCCGCTCGACCTGCCTGGCGACGGCCAGCCGCTGATCCAATTCCTTGCCCACTTTCGACAACTCCGATACGGCCCCTTCCCCGGAACCCAGGTTCTGAATCGCCACGAGCACCTGCCCCAACTGGCTGAGGCTCTTGCCGACTTCTTCGATAATAACATCCCGTTGTTTCAAAATGGGCGTGCGCGCCGCGGGCGTCTTGAGCCGCGCCGCCGTATGATACAGCTTAAGCGCCCGCTCGAGCGATTGCACGCACTGGCCGAACAGCGTCTTGACGCCCAACGCGATATCGACGGTGGATACGGCGGTCAGCCCGGCGCCGTTGGCGCCGGCAAGTTCGTCGAACGCCCGAATCAGGTTTCGCAGATCGCGGAGGGCGGCTTCCGTCCGCGGGTCTTTATCCTCGCAGAGGCTGGCGTCGAGCTCATCAAGGGCGCGCTCGGAGGCGGCCCGTTCTTCCTGGACCGTTTCCTCGAGCGCCTCCCGCGCGAGCGTCTCACCTCCCAGAAAAATCTTTGTCAGGAACGCGCCGGCCGCACCCACCACACCCGCCAGCCCGGCCAATAGGCCCGCGTCGGGCCGCAGCCCCATCGCCCACGTCGCCACCATCGCCGTCACCCCCGCCACAAACGGCACCACCGTCGCCGGGCCTGAGAGCGCGCGCAACAGGATCTTTTTCCTGATCTTGTTGGAATCCGGAACGGTGCTCATGCCAGTAGGGTAAACCAAACGCCTATCGATCTGGAAATCAGGCACTCAGACTCTGTATACGCTGCCAACGGCTACTCTTCTTATTTGTGCTCTCCGAGCGCGCCCATGGCCGCAGCGTCCTCGCCGCGTCCATGCGACCTCTCGTGGCGCCGCATGACGAATTGAAGCGGCGAGGGCGCCGCTTCCACTAAACTGCCGGCTGACTTAGTAGGGGGCTTGGCCCACAACGAACGACACGGATTGGGCGGCCGCGGTCTGGGCCGACGGTTCTGCGGCGACCGACCGGATCCTGTTTGGATGTAGGCCGAGCCGAACCAGGGCCTGCGCCACGGCTTCCGACCTCGTCCGGGCCAGTTGCCGGTTGGCGTCGATGTCGCCTTCGGCGCGGACGTTGCCCGTGACGACCACGTAGAACTGCGGGAATGCCTGAAGCCGTTTTACCAGCCCTTCGAGTTCGCGCTGGCTCTGGATGGTGAGGTCGGCGGTGCCGCGCCCGAACAGGATCGGCGCCATCCGCAACTCGCCGACCGGCGCCAGCGCGTTCCACTGCGCCTCCGTCAACACAGGCAGGTCGGCCTGCGGGATGAGCCGGCCGAGGGTCCGCGTTTCGGCTTCCATGCCTTTGATGATGCTGATCTTGGCGCCGGGATGGAAGTTCTGGGATTTCAAATCACGGAGGAACCGGTCGTAGTAGACCGTGTTAACCTTTCCGGCAAGGGGGTCTCTTTCGATCGCGCCGGTCTTTACGAGTACGTCGGTAATGTTGCTGACGATGTCCTCGATGTGGAGGAGTCCGCCCGCGTCCGCCTGCGCGACCAAACCGAAATGGGCGTAGTTCTCGAGCGTGTTCTTCCATTCGACGCCTGCGGCGATCTTGGAGCAGTCGGCCTGCTTGAGGGCGCTTTCGCCGTAGGCCTGGGCGTCTTCCGCCAGCAGACTAAGCAAGTGCTGCGGGTTGGCCGTATACGAGTACGCCGCCCGCAGATACGCTTCAATGACCTGCGCGACGACGTCCGGCTGCTCGCTCAGAAAACCACGTTCCACCACCAACACATCGACAATATAGCCCTTGAGCTTGCTGCTGTCGATTAGGATGTGCGCGCCGGGCTCTTCGAGCGCCTTCGACACGTACGGCTCCCAAAGGACATAGGCCCGTTTCTCGTCTTTTCGCGCCGCGCGGAACTGCTTGTAGACGGCGCCAGCGCCGTCGGCTTCGATGCTCCATTTTTGCGGGAGGCTCGGGAGGCTGAACTGGGCGACGACGGTGCGCGCCAGGAATTCGCTGGGCGAGTTGGGCGTGAGCACGAAGCGGGCATCGGCGCTGTCGAGCACCCGGATGCTATCGACGCCTTCCTTGTACGCCACAACGGCATCAGCGCCCTGAGTCTCATCGAGCACCAGCACAATCGACGCCGGGAACTGCCCGAGCCGGGCGCCCGTCAGGACGAACGAATCAACGGTAAATACGGCCATCTGGACCTTGCCTGCCTTCAGCGCGGCCATCCTGGCGGTGTAGTCGGCCTTGTCGTCCTGGAAATCGAGCTTGATTCGCTTGGCCTTGAGCTGGTCCTGAACGGCGGGTGATCGGAGGATGCAGTAGCCGGAGAACGAGTCGAGCGCGACGTTGACGACGCGGTCATACCGGGGGTCGGAGACGCCCGGCTGCCGGCTCTGGAAAAACGGCTGGATCACGTAACGATAAGACGCGCCGAGGCCGGCGATGATCACGCACCATACGATCACCACCGCGATTACGCGGCCCGCCCGACGCTCCGTATTCATCTCGCCACTCGCTTTCGTATTGCAGCGCTTTCACCGCGCAAGCAAGCTTGCGCACTCGATAATGCCCATCCTATCAACCATTACCGCCTTCCACGGGTTCTCAATGCCCGTAAAAGGATCACAAAAATCACGACGCCGACAACCAACGTCCCGAAGGGGAATTCCTTATCATCCTTTGCCGGCGGCACTGGCTGGGGCTGCTGCCGCTGCTGCCGCCGCTGCGCGACCCGATTGCGCACCTGCTCCAATTCGGCCGCGGCCTTCTGCCCGATCGGCTGATTGTTCACCTGGGCCAGCGCCTGGATCATCGAGCCGCACAGTTCCGCGGGCAGCGGGGCCAGCAGGTCGAACGCCTCGGCGGCGGCGGTGTCGCCGTCCGACACGTTGACTTCGGCCAGGATTTCCGACAGGGCCTTCTGCAGGGCCGCGGGGTCGTCGGCCCGTCTGTACGAATGCACCTTGGTGGCCAGGGTGTGATCCCGCTTCATGTTCACGCCGATCACATCCATGGTGATCCCGCGGGCGATGATGTCCGGCGTGTATTGTTCTGTGAGCGAACCGTCGGTCGCCTCCCCATCGGTCACCACCAGCAGCCGGTAGGAACCATAGCCGTACTGTTTTGTCCGCTCTTCGAGAAGCCGGTCCGCACCGGTTTTGATGAACCGGCCCAGGGGGGTATTACCGCCGGGTCGGGGCAAACCGATGGCTTTTGCGAGTGCGTCATTGTCGCGCGGGCCCAGCGGATAGAGCCAGGGGGTGGGGACGTTCGTGCCGCTGAACACCAGCAAGCCAACGTGCGTGGTTTCGGGTATGCGCGTCAGGACGCTTTGCAGGGCGGCCTTTGCGGCGTCGATTTTCTTGACACCCCCGGGCATCTTTGCGTCCATCGAGCCCGATGCATCGAGGATGATGACGACGCAGTCGGCGCGATCTTGAGCCGTGGCGATCGGGGGGGCCACCACAATCAGCGCCGTCAACATCCAAACCAGGTTCCGAAGCCTCATGGCGGCCTCCTCAGAAATCGAAGTCGGCTTTGGTCGCCGCTTCGGCCTGGATCCGCAGTAGCCGGAATTCCACGCGCATATTGGTTGCGGCCTCTTCCATGCTTGCGGGTTTCGCGATGAACGGCTCACGAATCCCGACGCCCACCGGCTGGATCTGGCTCTTGTCGAACTGGACGTCCTTGGCCTTGACATATTCGACAACGGAATCGCGGACGGCCTCGGCCCGTTTCAGCGACAGGTTGAGCGCCGCCTGCATGGTTTCGCGCGCATTATGCTCGGCAATCCCGTCGAACGCGCCGCCTTCTATCATCTTGACGACTTCGCCCGTGCGCGACAAGTCGAACGGCTTGCCGTTCAGCGAGTAGACATAGCTGCCCGACGACCCGCTGCGCTTGAGGATGCCCTTCTCCATCCCGGCCTTCACCAGTTCATATAGCGTCTTGGTGGGGTCGGCGTGGCCGCGGATCGCGATGACGGCGTTGCCGTACTTGTTGGTAAGCTCGACGACGCGCTGGTACTCGCTGCCGTACCGGTCGACGCTGAACGCGGTCTGGTTGGCGTCGAAATTGATTGTGAACGCGACGATCGTTCTCTCGTCGAGTGCACCGCCCGTGCTCAGTTCCTCGATTTCTTTTGCGACGGCTTCGGCCTCGAACCGCTCGCCGCGGACGCCCTCGATTTTGGTCAGGTAAGACGTAAACGCGGGGGCCGAGTAGTCCAGGCCCGATGGCAGGAGGCCCATCCGGTTTTTCGCGTAGCCCCGGCCTACGGCGAGGTCGAGTGCGGATTTCTGGAACGCATCGAACCCGCTCAGGTTGTCTTTCTGCGTGAAAAACGCGACGTTTCCGGGGTAGCCGACGAACGTGCAGTCGCTGATCAGGCCGTGGGCGTCGACCTCGGGCGTGGGGATGACCTTTTCGCCGTAAACGCTTTGGGTGAGTCGCAACACGTCAACGTACCGCGGCGAGCCTTTGGTTTCATAATCCTTTTTCAGATCGATCAGATCTTCGCACGCCTTGAGATATCCCGCCACGAACTTGACGATGGTGTCCTTGTTGCGGTCGTAGAAGTCTTTGCGGCACACGTACACGTCGGCAATTGATCGCGACATCTCGGCGGTAGATACGAGCACGCGCGCGCCTTTGACAGTGCCTTCCGCGCCGGTCCCGGTGTTCTGCAGGCCACCGGTCAGGCCCATCATGTCGGGCGTGATGGCGAAACAGGCGGCGACGTCGGTGCGTGTCCGGAACACTTCCGGCGGGGAGTCGGGCGACCCGTTGAGGTCGCGCGTCCAGACGACCTTGATGTCGTCCCACGACAGTTGGCCGGTTTTCAGGATGTCGTCGAGCATACCCACATGCGGCCCGCCCTGCTGGAGCGCCACCGTCCTTCCCTTCAGATCCCGCACCGTCTTGACGTCCGGGCGCACCACCATGTGGTCGCCCGCCGACCACGTCATTTGCAGGATGCACACGCCTTTTGTCCTGGGATCGGCGCCGATCACGTCGGACGCCAGCCCGATCATGTGGAATGTCCCGCGCAGGAACGGCGTCTTGCCGGCGAGGTAGTCGCGCACCTGCTGGACGAAATCGTCGCCCGCCGTGAGCTTCAGATTGAGGCCCTGCGCCTGGAGAATCGAGTTGGGCGCGGTGGCGAGCCCGCCGTTGGCGTAGAACGTGGCCACGTCGCCGCCCCACGTAATGTAGGGAACCGTCAGGGGCGCCGTCTGCGTCACCTCACCCACCGGGACGTTGCCGACGAGGTCCAGAAACGGTTTCTCGGCCCAGGCGCTCAGAAACAACAGAAACACCAGAATAAGCGTCGCAATCACTGCGGCAACCAGCTTCACGTTCATGGCAAAACCCTCTGCGTCAATGGTTTATCCGCCGCCTCGGTAAAGCACAACTATAAAGGAAGATCCCTGATTGTGCAACCGTTGCGACGGCCCCCCCGCCGCCCTCACTCGCCCGATCTCTGCCTCACCGGAGATGCCGCCACTTCGATTAATAATAATTATGCCGACCCTACCCGTTTATTCATCGGCATGACTAGACTGCAAATGACAAGCCCCGGCAAGTATGTTGCCGGGGCTGATTTGATTCGTGCCCGGTCTAGACCGACTCGTCGAATATTTCTCCGCGTAATTCTCTAAGCCGGGCTGCAATCTTAAGCGCTTCCTCGGGAGGAATCTGCTTAATGATGTGGTTGTCCCGTCCGACGATTTGCGCGACGATTCGTTTTGTGGACTTGTCGATGCGCAACCGTGTTCCGGTCCGTTCGTTCAAAACGATCTCGATGGTCTTGCTTGTCCGCTGCACTTTGGTGTTAAGCTCGGGACTCGCTGGCGCCGTCGGCGCGGTTCGTGGTCCCGAAGAAGCCCCTCGTGGGGCCGCGTCGGCGGTAAGCGGTCGGGGAGCCGGGGCACGTGCAGCGGGCGGCCCCAGTGCTTTGAGCACGGGGTCGGTCACACTGCGGATTCCCATGTATGTTCTCCCTTATCTCGCCTAACGGGCTCAGCGCAGCAACGCCAGTGCAGTTTGCGGGACCAGGTTGGCTTGTGCGAGCACGGATGTGCCGGCGCTCACCAGGATCTGGTTTCGCGTGAACGCGATGGTTTCGGTGGCGATGTTGGCGTCGCGGATGGCGCTTTCGGCGGCGGCGGAATTCTCCTCCTGGATGGCCAGGGTGTTGATGGTGAACTCGAGCCGGTTCTGGTACGCGCCGAGGCTGCTGCGCAACGTCGTGACGCTCTGGATCGCCCTGTCGATCGTGCTGATTGCCGCCACGGCCAGGGCCATGCTGGTGACCCGGATCGCGCTGACCCCCAGGTTGTTCGACGTGGCGCCGCCCATGGTGATGGTCAGGGTCTGGCTGGTCATTGCGCCCGCCTGAAGCGTTACGGTCTGGGCGACGCTGAGCACCCGGATCCCGTTGAACTCCGTGTCGAACGCGATGCTGTTGATCTGGGCCAGCAACTGGGCGACTTCGCCGTCCATGGCGGCCCGGTTGCTGTCGCTCTGCGTCCCGTTCGCGGCCTGGACAGCCAGCTCTCGGACACGCTGCAGGATGTTGGTGGTCTCGCTCAGTGCGCCCTCGGCGGTTTGAACGAGGCTGACCCCATCCTGCGCGTTACGTTGCGCCACCTGCGTGCCCCGCACCTGCGAGCGGAATCCTTCCGCGACTGCGAGCCCGGCGGCGTCGTCCGCCGCGCGGTTGATGCGCAACCCGCTCGAAAGCCGTTGCAGCGACTGGTTTAACGCATTCGTCGAGCGGCCCAGCATGCGTGCCGTATTCAACGCGGGGATATTGGTGTTGATTCGTAATCCCATACTTACCTCCTTGTTATGGCAGGACGGGCATCCCTACCCGTCACCGTTGTCTTGCTCCTAGCCCAGTAGCGCCAGCGCGGTTTGCGGCACCAGGTTGGCTTGGGCGAGCACCGACGTGCCCGCGCTCACCAGGATCTGGTTCCGCGTGAACGCGATCGTCTCGGTGGCGATGTTGGCATCGCGAATCGCGCTCTCGGCGGCGGCGGAGTTCTCTTCCTGGATCGCCAGGGTGTTGATGGTGAACTCCAGCCGGTTCTGGTACGCGCCGAGGCTGCTGCGCAACGTGGTGACGCTCTGGATCGCTCTGTCGATCGTGCTGATCGCCGACACGGCCGGCAGCATGCTCGTCACGCGAATGGTACTGACGCCCAGGTTGGCGGACGTTGCGCCACCCAAGGCGATCGTCAACGTCTGGCTGGTCATGGCGCCCGCCTGAAGCGTCAGCGTCTGAGCAACGCTGAGCACACGGATCCCGTTGAACTCCGTGTCGAACGCGATGCTGTTTATCTGGGCCAGTAACTGCGCGATTTCGCCGTCCATGGCGGCCCGGTTGCTGGTGCTCTGCGTCCCGTTCGCGGCTTGGACAGCCAGCTCTCGGATACGCTGCAGGATGTTGGTGGTCTCGCTCAGTGCGCCTTCGGCGGTTTGAACGAGGCTGACCCCATCCTGCGCGTTACGTTGCGCCACCTGCGTGCCCCGCACCTGCGAGCGGAATCCTTCCGCGATTGCGAGCCCGGCGGCGTCGTCCGCCGCGCGGTTGATGCGCAACCCGCTCGAGAGCCGTTGCAGCGACTGGTTCAGCGCATTTGTTGAACGTGCCAGCATTCGGCCCGTGTTCAACGCCGGTATGTTTGTGTTGATGCGTAATCCCATAACTTTTCCTCCTTGAGTGGCTTGAGGGCATCCCTACCCTCAGTAGTCTTTTCACCGCTTGCAAGTCACCGCGCGTCTTTTGTGCGGATCCTCTTGCGGCATACAGTTCCCGCCTCGCGCATCCCGGCACGCGGGCGCCGGAACGCGTGGCGTCGCGCGTATCACCTCCTTTCCTGCCGGCGGCCCCCTCTGGAGCGGGCGCGCGGCACCTTTGAAAGCATCTCCGCCGCCCCGGGCACACGGTGCCCCGGGCGGCGATTACTAAGCGGTTACCGGAGCAACTGCAGGGCCGTCTGAGGCACCAGGTTCGCTTGCGCCAGAACCGACGTGCCCGCGCTCACCAGGATCTGGTTGCGCGTGAACGTGATGGTTTCGGTAGCGATGTTGGCGTCGCGAATGGCGCTTTCGGCGGCGGCGGAGTTTTCTTCCTGTATGGCCAGGGTGTTGATGGTGAACTCGAGCCGGTTCTGGTACGCGCCGAGACTACTGCGCAACGTCGTGACGCTCCGGAGCGCGGTGTCGATCGTGCTAATGGCCGCCACCGCGAGCGACATGCTCGCCACGCGAACGGCACTGACGCCCAGATTGGTGGACGTTGCGCCGGCCATCGTGATCGTCAGCGTCTGGCTGGTCATGGCGCCCGCCTGAAGCGTCACCGTCTGTGCAACGCTGAGCACACGGAGACCGTTGAACTCCGTGTCGAACGCGATGCTGTTGATCTGGGCCAGCAACTGCGCGACCTCGCCGTCCATGGCGGCCCGGTTGTTGTCGCTTTGCGTCCCGTTCGCGGCCTGGACAGCCAGCTCTCGGATGCGCTGGAGGATGTTGGTGGTCTCGCTGAGCGCCCCTTCGGCGGTCTGCACCAAGCTGATGCCATCCTGGCTGTTTCTCTGCGCCACCTGAAGCCCGCGCACCTGAGACTGGAAGCCATCGGCGATGGCGAGCCCCGCGGCGTCGTCGGCCGCACGGTTGATGCGCAGCCCGCTCGAGAGCCGCTGCAGGCTTTTGTTGAGGTCGCCGGTTGATCTCCTGAGCACACGGCTCGTGTTCAGAGCAGGCACATTGGTGTTGATGCGTAATCCCATACTTCGTTCCTCCATGAGTGGTTGGCCCCGGCGCGCTTCCCTGCGCAACCGGTCGAGGCGCCGTCGCTGCGCCTCCAATCCCCGCAACTGCCCGCCCCGTCCACTGCGCCGTATTTCGCGGAAATCCGTCGCGGTGGTCCCATCGGGGCGGTTGTGCGCGCAACGCCGGCACTTCCAGCGTTCCCGCGCACCCTTCTCGACTTTTTCAGCCCGGACGCCTGTTCAGGCCCATTCCCGGACACCTGTCGTTTTTATCGGCAACTTGAGCGGAAACTTTAGTTTTTCTCAAAAAAAGTTTCGCGGCCTGCCGAATCGCGGCTGCCGATCTTCGCCGATTTGCACATAAGTCCTTTATTTTCAATCCACTGCGGCCAGTGTTCGCCAAAACGCTGCT
Source organism: Bathyarchaeia archaeon (assembly GCA_035530195.1). Classification (GTDB taxonomy): domain Bacteria; phylum Hydrogenedentota; class Hydrogenedentia; order Hydrogenedentales; family SLHB01; genus JAPLKX01. The sequence continues at coordinate 23,891 of DATKVG010000055.1, forward strand.
GGCGTGTTCTTGGTTTTTGTCTCCCTTCATCATTTACCCTTCAACCTTTGAAACGCCATGTGTCCTTTCTGTTCAAGTCGCCACCTTTTTTCAAGGTAATACTCTCTTGCTTAAAGCTGTATAATGGTAGGACTTATTAGCGGGAGGGGCAGCGCCCGCTTTCGAACGAATGAATCATGTTGCGAGGCCGCCAGGAAGAGGGAGGACCGTCATGAGTCGGGTAACCACAGTTTTGCTGGCAGCGGGCTTAATCGCCGTTTTTTCCGGATGCCCCCGCTACGACAATTACCGTTTCACCAACGCCAACGCGTACGGCAACCGGTACGGCATGTACTCTCCCGCAACCGACGACGCCGCCGAGGGGTCGGGCACTGATGCCGAGGCACCCAGGGAAGTCGTCGAACCCGACGTGTACCGGGTCGAGGGAAACATCTTGTACGTCCTCAACCAGCACCGTGGGCTGGCGCTCATCGACTTGGATGACAACGCAATCCTTTGCCGCGTCCCGATTTACGGGATGCCGCGCGACCTCTACGTCGATGGCGGGCGCGCCTACGTCCTGGTCTCCAACGCCGTGAACTACACCGCCGACGGGAACACAGTCAGCTATGAAATCCGGTCCTGCCTGTACGTGGTAAACATCGAGGACCCGGCAGACGCGGAAATCCTTTCGCAGTTTGAGTTTGAAGGCGATCTGATCGACAGCCGCATCGTGGGCAACATCCTGTACGCGGTCTGTGTCGAGCGTCCGTGGTGGTGGGGCGGCGGGTGGTGGTGGGGCGTTGCCGAAGCAGGTGCCGCAGTCGGCACAGACGCCGGCACGGGCACAGCAACCAGTGAAGATCCCGGCGACGCCGAACCGGGCGAAGAGCCGGAAAACATTGTGCGGTCATGGGTTACGAGCATCAACATTGCCGACGTGGAGAATATCGACAGGGTTCAGGAGGTCTCGTTTGAAGGCTTGGGCAACATCATTCATTGTACGGACTCGGCTCTGTTTGTTGCCGCAGAAGATACCACCGGTGAGACCGCCGGAACCCTGATCACGTACGTGGACATCGAGGACGCGGACGGGGACATCACAGTTCGCGGCAATATCCGGGTCGAGGGCTACGTCCGCGACCGGTACAAGATGGATGCCTATGACGGGGTGTTGCGAGTGGTCGCGGCGCTGGGATGGGGCAATTCCGGCGTGGCCGTCACCACCGTTGACCTCGCCGACCCGGACAACCTGACTGTCCTCGGTTCGATGCAACTGGAGGGGGCCGACAACGAGACGCTGTTTGCGACACGGTTTGACGGGCCTCGCGCGTATGTCGTGACGTACAAGATGGTCGACCCGCTGTTCGTGCTGGACCTGAGCAATCCGGCCATGCCCACCCTGCTCGGCCAACTGGTCGTGCCGGGCTGGTCGACGCACATTGAGCCGCGCGGGGACCGGCTGATCGCCTTGGGCGTCGACGACAGCGAAGGCAAGCAGCGGGTGTGCGTGAGCCTATACGACGTCACCGGTCCGGAAGATCGCCCGCCAACCGAGGAGCCGTGGGAACCGATCCTGGTGGACCGGGTGACGTTCGGCGAGGACTGGACGTGGTCCAACGCCAACAACGAGGTCAAAGCATTCAACGTCATGGATGGCCTCATCCTCGTCCCGTTCAGCGGATCCGGCAACATCGGCTGGTACAGCCGCCTGCAGTTCGTCACATACACCGACACCGACCTCGAAGCCCGCGGATACTGCCCGCAGGCCGGAAACATCATGCGGTCGTTCGAGTACAACAACCTCTACTACTGCATCACCGACACGTGGCTTACCGCGATTGACGCGACCGACTTGGACGACCCGCAAATCGTCGGGTTGGTCGTCCTCTCTGAAAACGTGTTCGACTACTTCGAACTGAACGGCGGCGTGACCGTCGAAATCATCCAAAATTGGGATGGGACGGGGTCAAGAGTTTCGGTGTACAAACCAGGGCATGAACAAATGGCCTTAGCGGGTGGATTCTTTGGATTAAATAATATTGTTGCGGCAATGCCGTACGGGAATAACGTCGTGCTGGTCGCAGCGGATTATGGCGACCGCTACTGCGTGACCGTGCTCGGCTGCCCCCCGGATGACACTCCCTACCTCGTCAGCCATGTCGACATCAACGTCTGGCCGTTCTCGCAATACTATTACGGCTACCCCGTCTATCTCGACGACGCCGTGCGGCCCATGGCGGAAAAAGACGCCGTCGCCGGATTGTGGTGGTATCCGCAGCCGGGGCAAGCGGCGTACCTGCTTGGCAATAAGCTGGTGTTGAAGTGCTGGGCGGCCGAGTATGATGTGACTTTTGGCGGGAATGACACTTATGGATTCGGCCTGGCGGTCGTTAACCTCGATGACACGGAGTACACAACGATTGGGCTCGGCTACTCGAACCTCGTATCGGTCGAGGCGGCCGGCGACAGCATGTACATCGGCACGGTCGCGGACGTGGCGACCTATCCCCAGCCCGAGTGCGCCTACTTCTTGCAGGCGCTGAACGTGAACACGCTCGAGATGGGCCCGGCCGTGAACATGCCGGGGACGTACGTCGATTATGATCCCGCCCAGGACCTGCTGTTCGTTCGCGACGACCAATGGGACGGGATCGGAAACATCGCCAGTGCGCTGCGGACGGTCCGCTGGGACGGCGGCGAGGAAGTGACCCCGCTCGATTCGCTGGACCTGCCGCCGAATACGTGGGACATCCTGCGCCGCGGCGGATCCATCTTCGCCACGACGTATGAAGAAGGGACCGTGCTGCTAAGCGCGACCGTTGACGGCGACGGCGATCTGGCCGCGGGGCCACAGGCGCTGGTGACACGGGATTGGGCCGGCATCCTCGGCGCGCGGCCCGGCGTGGCCTATATGACGGTCAACAGCGCCGTGCTGCGGTATAACCTCGTCGAGGGCCAATTGACCCTGGCCGGCATCCATCCGACCATGAGCTATCCTACAAACATCCGTTTCGGCGCCAACAACGACTACGTCTGCCTCGGCTACTCGGGCGTATTGTCGTTGCCGAGGTAAATCTGCCCCCCTAATTACCGATATGACACCTACGGTGGAGCCGACCATCCGCGCAATTGCGGGTCCCAGACCCTCATCATAGAAGGCAGCCTCCGAGCGAAATAGAATGACCCGCGTAACGTGAAATCGGTCGTCGCTTTACTTCTCGACGATGGCAATTGCGATCGGCGTATGGTTTACCATTTTGCTGCTTGTGGGAACGGCGAAAAACAGCCGCGTGACTTGGAGGGTACGGGACAAGCGGCGCGGTGTTCCTAGCGATGTTGATCCGATGTCCTGATAGGACATGTTTCTGTCCACGACCCGGTGTATGATGAATGCAGCGTGGGTGTGTACACTGGGCTGCGCTCTGACACTTGATGAACAGCCGCAAATTGTATAAGATACCGTTCACTGACTCGCGGGACTGAATGGTTGTCCTTTCTGCAAGTCGCGACGAGCCAATGGGTCGGGACAGGCTTCTTCGGGTATGCCCATTGCCCGGAGGTCAAGGCGTGGTTCTGGCCGCGCCGAGTCCGGCTCCGCCAAGGGGCGCCCTGTGAAGTTGAAGGTGGCCTTGTGTACCGGGTGCAATTGTTCGCGGCCCCGGGAAAAGCGGAAGAACCGCTGAACGTGTCCGCTACCCAACAGCCGCCAGATCAAACTCACTGTCTAATACATTCTTTGTTGAGCGATTTACGTGGCGTACTCAGACCGCTGCATTTTATTGTAGGCGCATGCCGTTAAGAGAGGAGTCTGTTGTATGAAACGGTTGGGTTTCACGCTGATTGAACTTCTGGTGGTAATAGCTATCATCGGCATATTAGCTGCGATACTGCTTCCGGCGTTGGCCCGCGCCCGGGAATCAGCCCGCCGGGCGAGTTGCCAGAACAACCTGAAACAATGGGGGCTTATCTACAAGATGTACGCGGGGGAGTCCAAGGGAATGCGTTTTCCCCCACTTCAGGGAAACTATGAGCCGTTGTACGATTGCGACGAGATCCTGGCTACGAGCAATCAGGCGGCGGTGTTTGGCACGAATCCGCGAATCGCCGCCGTCTATCCCGAGTACCTGACGGACCCTGCGATACTTGTTTGTCCATCGAGCGCGCTGGTCACGACACAGGCGCTTAAGAATGCGAACGGCGAGTGGGATGTTGTCTACGCATGTGACAACGGTTCCGGAGGCGCCGCGTCGGACCGCGGGCTTGCGTTGGCCAAGGGGAGTTACATGTACTTTGGGTACGCCTTAGACCGTTGCGGCAACGATGATCCGCAGGAAGACCTGGGCATCTACGGGAGCGCTGACGTCATGGGACCGGCACAATTGACGAGCCTGCTGGGAGAGCCGGTTATGGAATTCGTCATGTTGGGCAACCCGGGCCCGCTGGACAATAACATTACGGTGGCCGCGGGCGTTGGCAACGGGGGATCGATGACGATCTACCGGCTGCGCGAGGGTATTGAACGATTCATGATTACGGACATCAACAATCCGGCGGCCAGCAATCTTGCACAGAGCGAGCTTTGGATCATGAGTGATTTTGTGATTGCGCGTCCAGACCTGTTCAACCATGTTCCGGGTGGGTCCAATGTGCTGTACATGGACGGGCACGTGGCATTCCTGCGGTACAATCCCTTGGGAGAAGCCCCCGTGAACCGTCTTGTTGCGGAATCGCTGGAGATCATCCGTCAATTTGCGGAGACCCTTCCCTGAAATAGCGGCGAGACGGTCATATATACCGATTAGCAATTCCGATACGTGCGGCCTTTCCACTCGACGCCCACGGTGGTGGCTCGGCGCCAGGAAGACAGTGCGAGGGCGATGAGCAAGAACTCCGCCAACGGATGAAGCAACGCTGACCAAATAGGCTGGCGAAACCGTCGGGCCAAGAGTAATCGAGAGCCAAAAACACAAAGCGCACCGGCGGCAAGCAGCCAAAGCGCGCCAGCCCTGCACCAGAGGCTCGATAAGCCCGCAAAAGGCACCAGGAACGCGAAGAAGTGGAGGGCCAAGTACGCCCAGAAACCGGCCGCATGCCGGAAAGCCGGATAGAAGTTCTTTTGAAACCCCCGCCAGATCTGAGCGAATGACGTGTACATGCGCAAGTGCACGAGCGCGGTGCCGTCCAACAGGATGCTGTATTCCCCATGTTCGCGCCAGCGGCGGGCCAACATGGCATCTTCGAGTATCTTATCCTTGACCATTTCATGGCCGCCCAGCCGGTCATAAGTATCTCGTCTGGCCAGAATGCAGGCGCCATGAGCCATTCCCAACGATGGATCTCTGCGTTCAAGCGAGAGGGGGGCGGGAAAAAGGTTGAACAGGCAAAAACCGAACATAGGCATCAGCAGGCGTTCCCAAAACGTCTCGAGCAATAAGTCCGGCCAGCAGGACAATAAAGTGGCCTCCCGCAATCGGGCTTCTTGGACGAGCGATGCGACGGTTTCCGGCTGCACCTGAGTGTCTGCATCCAGAAACAACAGCCAAACGCTGGACGCAGCCTTGGCCAATTGGGCGCAGGCGAATGGCTTGCCACACCATCCATTTGGAAGCGGCGCGGGTGAAATCGTGCGAATTCGCGGGTCTTTTTCTGCCCATTGAGCCACCACATCCGCCGTCCTGTCCGTTGAATGATCATCGTACACAAGGATTTCAACGACACAGGGATGCTGTCCTGCAAGACTCTTCAGACATGCACCGATCCGGTGTTCCTCGTCGCGGGCGGGGATAAGCACAGAAACGGAATCCGCTTCGGACTTACCCAAGGGCACTTTGCGCACGCGTGGCCATGCCTGAACGTTCCAAGACGTGACCAGCAAGACAAGCAGATCGAAGAGAAAGACGAGCGAGGCGGCACAGATTGCTGTCCACTCCAACAGAACCAAGGTGTGATACTCCTTTGGCCGACGTTTCGCGTATCAGGCTGATTGTGCGGTACGGAAAATAACAGCGGCCACTTCTCTTGCGGATTGGCGAATCGGCTCGTGGGCGGCTCCGGGCAATTCGTATACGCCGGCGCACGGAAACACGTCAAGCCACTCGGGGACGGACTTCTTAACCGCGCCAAATGTTTTCCTTCCGTAGACGATGTCGACGTTGGCCACTAGGCCCCGGAACCTATCCACATCTTCCCTTTCGCATAGCATGCACAAGAACCGTAAAGCCACTTCATGATCGATGTCTGCAAAACCCCGTGTCACATCCTGGCCCGGTTCCCGCTTGTGCCACATCGCCGCGTTCGTGATCCGCCGGCCCATCGGGCTCGCAAATGTGGAGAAATAGGCCCTTCGCCCGAACTCTCCCCTCGTAAATAGTTTCAAGTACCAGGGAGCGCGCACAAACGGGTCAATCATGACCAACCGCTGAACCGGTTCCAGGCCGCGCCACAAGGCCTCGAGGCATAGATTAGCACCCCCGCAGTAACCCACGAGCGTCACCGGAGACCCATTTGTGGCATCCACCGCTTCCTTGAGGGCGTCGGCATACTCAGCCAAGTCCCACCGTTTTGGGGGCGGAGATTGTCCCCACCCGGGAAGATCCAGGGCACAGAGACTAGCCTCGGGCGGCGCATAGGGAACCAACGGTTTGAACGTGCGATGATCGCCGGCCCATCCATGCACCAGAATATAGGAATCCAGTCCTGTGCCGTGTCTATCCAAGAAAATCATGGAGCGACTTTCTCATTGGGTCGCATCTCGATACCGCAACCCTGTTCGTTCGCACTAATGCAACAGTCTTGCACAGTCTACGACAACCTGAAATTTCTATGCAATATTGCGGTTCTTTTGATTGCGGCTTGGTTGTCCGGGAATCAGGTTGCCCGTCATGGGGGAAGCATTTCACCCTTGTCAAGATGGCGCGTAACGGTGGCAAAGGTGGCGGCTTTTGGGTCGTGAGTAACCATAATGATGGTTTTTCCAAAATCCTGGTTGAGTTTGCGCAGGACGGTCAGTACTTCGCTGGCGGAATGAGCGTCGAGGTCGCCCGTGGGTTCGTCGGCGAGAAGGAGGTCGGGGTCGATGACGAGCGCACGCGCGATGGCGACTCGCTGCTCCTCGCCGCCGGAGAGCTGCCGAGGATAGTGTGTCATTCGGTCGGCGAGTCCGACGATATTGAGCACAGTATGGACATGCTCGGCGCGTGATTTCTTGCTCAGGCCGGTGAGCAGGAGCGGCATTTCTACATTCTCGAAGGCGGTGAGAACGGGGATCAGGTTGAAGGATTGGAACACGAAACCGATGTGTTCGTTTCGCCAGTGAGACAGTTCGTTTTCGGACATTGCGCCGAGGTCATGTCCGAGGACGTGGCAGATTCCGTCGGTAGCCCGGTCGATGCCGGCGATGATGTGGAGCAGAGTAGACTTCCCTGAACCGGAGGGTCCCATAAGCGAGAGAAATTCGCCGCCGGCGATGTCGAGGTTGATGCTGTTGAGTGCGATGACGTCTGTACCGCCGTGGGCGAATATCTTGCGAAGGTTTCGAGCTTGGACCATGGGTGCGGTTGCAGACTCAGGCATGATATGTTCCTGCCGTTCGGTTCATTTTGATGAGACGGTGACTCGGTCGCCGTTTCGGAGAGTTGACGGCGGCCGGATAATCAGCGCTTCGTTTCCTTCGAGCCCGTCAGTGATTTCGATGCCTTGTTCGCCTTCCACGCCCAGTTTGACGGGTTTTTCGACGGCGGTTCCCTCTGTGACGAGATAGACCGTTGGTCGGCCGTTCTTCTGAACAACGACGCCCGTTGGCACCCAGATGTGTGAGACGGGTCCGGCGTCGGTGTTTGAATCGGGCTGCTTCGTATCAGAAAAGAAGGTTACTCGCGCGTTGACTTCGATCTTGATATCCGCATCGGGTTCGATGAGGCGCACTTTGACCTGGACGGTAGCCTTTTGTCGGTCGGCTTGCGGGGCAATCTCGTCAACCTCGCCGGTGTAAACCTTGTCGGGATTGCTGTCCAACCGAATCTTGCACGCTTGGTCCAGTTTGACCTTGGCCAGATCATTCTCATTGAGGTCGACTTCGACTTGAAGATCGTTGAGGTCGGCCATGGATACGACGGAGCTCTTTGCGCCCCGCGAGCCTCCGAGATTCATATTGGTTACGGTTTCGCCCTTCTCGGCGATTCGTTCGAGAATGGTTCCGGCTATGGGTGCGCGGATGACAGTGTCATCAAGCTGGGTCTTGGCAAACGCGAGTTCGGCCTCGGCTTGTCGTAGCTGGGCGGCGGCGGCTTCGATCTGCTCGGGGCGTGGCCCGATTCTTACGAGTTCCGCCGTTTTCCTTTCCGCTTCCCATCGAGCGCGCGCGACATCGCGCGCCATGCGCGCGCGATCGAGTTCTTGCTTTGAAATAACCCTTTTCTCGAAGAGGGCTTCGAGACGGTCCATGTCAAGTTGGGCGCTTTTCAACGTGGCTTCCGCGGATGCGACAGCGGCGTTGGACGCTTCGACTTCCTGCGGTCGGGAACCGGCCCGGAGTTCGGCTACCCTTGCCTTGAGCGTGGCCACCATGGCCTCCGTTGATTTTACTCTCGCCTGGTATTCCTCATCGTCGAGCGTGATCAAGATGTCGCCAGCCTTGACGACATCGCCGCGTTTGACATAGATCTCCCGGATTCGCCCAATGATCTTCGAGCTTATTTCGATCTTGTGCCGGGGAATAACGTACCCGGTGGCCGTTAACAGGGCGGTACCTCTGCCGCCGGCGGACGTTTCATGTTCGGCGTAAACCGTTTCCACGAGAATGAGCGGGTGACTTTTTTCATACCAGAAATAGCCGCCCGCCACTGCCAGCACGAGAAAAACAATGGCGAACCAAACGGTGCCGTTGGTGGGCTGGGGGCGCTTTTGGCCTTTCTCGATGCGCAGCTTGGCCAACTCCGTATCCAGCGTTGACATAGTTTCCCTTTTCACCTCGTCAAAGTTGTCTAAGTGCCGCGAGCACCGGTTTCCGGGAGGCAGACCACGCGGGGAGGAATCCGCCGAGCAGTCCCATGATCGCAGCAAAAACAAGTCCTTTCATGACCAATTCTGGCGTAATGGTGAAGTAAAATACAATCTCGCTGAAGGATTCAAAATTGGTCGTGCCGGTGGCCCAGCCGTTCATGGGGAAGGCCATCAGGCAGCCGAGGATACCGCCCGCCAGGGCGAGAAAGACGGATTCGAGCAAGAAACTGACGAGTACGGCGAAAGGGGTAAATCCGAGGATGCGCAGGGTGCCAATCTCGCGGGTCCGGTTTGCGACGTTGGCGTACATCGTATTCATGCCTGCGAAGCAGGCGCCGATCGACATGATGACGGCAAGGAATCCGGCGAACGCTTTTAACGGCGCGGCGGTGCTCGTTTGCTCTTTGTAGTATTGTTCCTCGGTGAGGGCCGTCAGCTTGATGCGGGGATCGTCTTCGAGGCGCGCGCGAATAGCGTCTACCGCTGCGGGATCAACCGCACGAAGGATGGCGACACTGTAGGCATCCCGGTCGAACTCTTGCATGACCTCTTGATAGTCGGCCCAGACCTCCGAATCGTATGCCGTACCCGCCGCATCGAATATGCCGACCACGGTCCAGGTGCCGCGGCCCAAGCGAACCTTGTCGCCGAGATGAAAGTTGATGAACCGATTGGACACCGACCGCGAGACCACGATTTCGCGCAGACCCGGCTTGAACATTCGCCCTTCGATGATGCGGAAGGCGGGTCGAATCCTGATGCCTTGCGGATGGACCCCCCGAATTTGGAGGTTGGACGGCTTGCCGGAGCCGGTGCGAGGCTTGTTGACAAGCGTAAGCACTTCCGGTGAGACAAGAGGTTCGCCTCGATCGTCTTTGGCGATCCCGGGGCAGGTGCGGATCACTTGATACCGTGCGATGGAGATCTGGCTTTGGCCTTCGGACTGCACGCCCGGGCGGAGTACAATCACGTTAAGGGGTTCGCCCGTGGTTGTAAGGGCGCGTTCGATGCCTTGTGCGAGAGACATCACTATGACAAACGTGGCGACGACCATGGCAAAGGTAAGCGCCGTCATGGCGGTGCCTTTCCAGCGGGTGATGAGGTAGCGGTAGTTGTATTTGACCGGGATGAACATGGTCTATTCCAACTTCCGCATTCCGTCGATGATGCTCATGTTGGCGGCCTGCATCGCGGGGAAAAACCCCGAGACCAAACCGATGGCGATGCCGACGGACAGCATCATTGCATACATTTGCAGGCCCGGCGAGAACTTCTCAACAAAACCCTGGGTGAGGGTGAAGATATCGACCCGGGTGAGCGCAAGAGTGAGAACGAGGGCAAAACAAAACCCCAGGCATGAGATGAATACCGCCTCTCCGATGATGAGCCACAAGACCATGCGGCGCGGGAAACCGATGGTCTTGAGGATGGCAACTTCACGGAGGCGTTCCCGAACAGTCATGGCCATCGTGCTGACGGCGACGAGCAACATGGTGAACAGGACGACGAGCGAGATCGAACCGATGATCAATTGGACGTTTCCCAACATCGAGACGAATCCCAGCACAAAGGCCTTCTCGGTTTCGGTCTTGGTTTCGGACGGTGAATTGCGGAACATGGTATCGATGGCGTCAATGACGCCGGGGACGGTGTCGGGGCTGGTCGCTTTGATGGTGAATGCGCCCACCAGGTTCATGTTGCCCATGGCCTCGTTCAGGTAGTCGTAGCGGAAGTAAAAAATACTTTGGCCGCTCGTGGCCGTGTAGACACCGACGATCTTGAACTCCAGGTCAACCGGGAAGATGGTGCCTAGCAACGTGACCGTGTCGCCTACCTCCCATCCAAAGCGTCTTATGAGATCCTCGCCGACGACCGCGCCGGTGCGTTCGCCGATGAATGCCGCGCGGGTTTCAGGAGTGACCTTCTGCTCGGTGTAGATGTCCCAGATGGTGTCTGGGTCGGTGGCGAAGTTGGCAAAGAAGTTCTTGGGTTCTTTGTAGATGCCGTTCGCCCACTGCAACGGGGCGACGAACTCGACATTCGGGACGCCTTTGATTTTGTCAAGATAGGAGATCGGCATCATCTGGATGAGCGAGGATGAGCCTCGAACGATGAGTCGCAAGGCGGTTTCATCGTTGGGGACGGGATTGAGCAGGATACCCAGAAAGGTAAATAGGGTGATGAGAAGGAAAAGCGAGAAACCAATGCTCAACACAGTCAACAGTGTGCGGCGCTTGTTGCGAAAAGCGTTTCTCAGGATGAACCAGCTCAAGCTCATGCCCAGTCTTCCATTACTACGCGCGTGACTACGCCATGCGGGTTAAGGACCGGCGTTGCGGATGCATGATTGGAAGCATAGCATGAGCGTGTGGTTCGCCAAAACTCCTTCTCTTGAGTGGGGCTCACCAATAGGCTGGACAGAACCTATCCCCGCTCAAAGCGTGTACTTATTGGAGCGTAAGGCTTGTGAAGGCTATTGCTGTCCGAGTAGTTTGCTGGGATGTGCACAAAGGGCGTTTGTGTCGAAGGCGTTGAGTTGGCAAATCGGTCTCTGCCACGTTTGCGGTTGGATCAGGTGCATGATATTAGCCACGCCGCGACCAACTAGCGCTCCGTAGAAGAAATCCCGCTATCTCTTGCGGAGTTGGTACAATGCGACCGACGTCAATGCGCAAACGCGGGGTATCAAGACCGCCAGTATTTGCGCACCCCAGAGATTTCGTATTGTTGTCAAGCTCGCGCTTGGACTGCTCGGAGGCGCCCAACGTGAGACATGGAGGTATAAACTCGCCGTGACGGCCCCAGGGAGAATGTGATGCGTGTTCGTGCTTCCTACTACCAGCAGTTCGATGCCGACTATGCGCTCGAGGTGCCGGGCGAGGGCTACGGCGGGTGGCGGCAGTCGGAGATTGAAATCGCCCCCGAACGCACGGCGCTGGTAGTCATGCACGCGTGGGACTGCGGGACGCGCGAACAGTTTCCCGGCTGGTACCGCTGCGTCGAGTACATCCAGCGTTCTCAACGAATCTGTGAAACCGTTTTTCCGTCGCTGCTCTCTTCCGTGAGGGCCAAGAATTTCAACCTAATCCACGTGGCGGGCGGCGGCGACTACTACAAAAAACATCCGGGCTATCAACGGGCGGCCTGTCTTGCGCCCGAAACCGCCAGCCCCGAACGCATTCCCCCCGACCCGGCCCATGATCGGCTGGTCCAGTTTCGCGCGGAACACGTTTTCGTCGGCCGGCATAATGAGGAGGACGTGCGGCGCGGCTTTGCCGTTCTTGACTTCCCCGCCGAAGCGCGTCCGCTTGATACCGAACCCGTGGTCGCAACTTCGGATCAATTGTTCGCCATCTGCAGGCACCTGGGCGTGAACCATCTGGTGTATGCGGGATTCGCCATCAACGGCTGCCTGCTGACCTCGCCGGGCGGCATGTTCGATATGAGCCGCCGCGGTATCCTGTGCTCGACCATCCGTCAGGCCGTGACGGCCATCGAAAACAAGGAAACGGCCCGCAACGAACTGGCCAAAGAACTGGCCTTGTGGTACGTTGGCCTCCTGTATGGGTTTGTCTTTGATGTGGGCGACTTCTTGAAGGCGCTGGAAACTTGGAAACCATGAAGCTGCTTCTTGCCGTAACGATGATTTTGACTAACCTGGCCGCATGGGCGGCCTCGCTCGAGCCGGTGGGGCAGCCGTGCCGCGCAAAGAACGTGCTGGCCGGCTGTGTGGTAACGGACCGGGCGACGGGCCGCGAACAATTCGTGGTGAGCAACTCGAGCGAGGAAGCCGGGCTCGAGTTGATCTTCATCGATCCCGATGCGAACACCGGCCGCGTGTTTCGCGCGCCCGCCGGCCAAGGGTCTTGGTGCATTCGCGAAGTCCCCGGCGACCGGCTCGTCATCAGCACCTACTATGACGGCAAATTCCTGGTGTTCGATCTCAACACCATGCAGTTCACGCAGGCACTCCAAGTTCCGGGGGAGTCTTACGTCTGGGATGTGGCCATCGGCAGCGACGGCCGCGTCTACGGCGGCACGTACCCGGGCGGCAAACTTGCTGCCATGGATTTGAACACGTACGCCGTCGAGGTCTGCGGCGCACCCGCTCCGCCCAACATGTATCTGAGAAACGTCTCCAGCACCAAAGACGGCAGGATCATCTGCAATTTTGGGATGGAGGCCCCAGTCACCCTCGTATATGATCCCGCCGCTAAAACCTTCTCTCCCGTCACTGACGCAGACAAAAAGGGCGATGAAGCCGTCACCGCGGTCGCCGAGGTGGACCTGCGCGGCGGACGTGTCCTCGCCGCCGACGGACAGGGCCGGCTGTTGGGGATACGTGGCCAGGATTACTTCGTGTTGAAATCCGGCGACAAAGACCTTGCGCTCCGCCCATTCCCTGTCGAGTCGGCCCCGCGGCCGCTGATGTTTCTCAACTCGGACCCGCAGGGGCGCCTGTGGAGCGGCCCGCACTTTGGCCAGACGCTGTGCTGGCTCGATCCCGAAACCAAGGAGTTCGGCAACACCGCCTGCGTGTGCGACAGCGGCGGCGAGATCTTCGACGTGGCGTTCGCTCAAGGTCTCCTGTTCACCGTTTCCTATGCCGGCGGTGACATCACCAAGTACGACCCCAGCCAACCCTGGGACCAGTGGAACAACAAGAACCCGAAGGGGCTGGCGCACCTGGCAACTCGCGGCTTCATCCGACCCGTGGCCGGCATTCATCTGGCCCCCGACGGCAAACTCTATTCCGGCTGGATGGGCAAATACGGCGCATACTCGGGGGCCATCGCGATCACCGACCCGGAAACCGGCGAGACCGATCTGATCGAGAACCCGCTCGGCGAGAAAACCATAAACGGCCTGTGCGTTGACGACACACGCATCTACGCCTCGACTTCTCTCGGAGCAAACGGGTTGCCGGCCAAGCCCAATGACACGCCATCGTTTGGCGTGTTTGACATCAAGACGCGCGAAAAGCTCCACGAACGCATCTTTCAAGGCGCACACGACGTGCGCATCTACGGCAAGACCGGCAATCTGGTGGTCGTGGTGGCGGCTGGAAAGCTTCATTTCTTCGACGCCGCAAAAAGCGAATGGCTGGCGGGGTTGCCGGACAATCTGCCGCGACTCGCAAGCAACAGCGCCGTCCTGCAGGGACGCGTGTTGTGGTACGGCAGCGGCAAATCGCTGGTCCGTCTCGACCTGGACACCTGGAAGTTCGAACCAGTCGCTGAAACGCCCGACAGCCTTCGCAACGTGGCCATAACGCCAAACGGCACCGTCTACGTGTCCAGTGGCTCGACGGTCTACAGGCTCAACCAGGGATAAAACGTCATGCCTCAAAACCAACCTGAGTGAAAAACGGGGACTGACACCTTTTTTCGGCAGTTTGAAAAAAGGTGTCTGTCCCCGCTTTTCGCGGCCTTTGGTGCAGCGTGTATGTTGCCGGTTTGAAAGCGCCGTGCGCAAGGAGCAATAGCATGATTCGCGCATTGAACGTATTGATGCTGATGATAGCGTCCGGAATTGTTGTCGCGGAGGAACCGGCGCCGCTGCTGCTCGGTCAAGAGGCACAAGGCGCATGGTGGATGCAAGAGACCGTCCTGACGCCCACGGGCGGGCTGCGCATCGACACCAAGCCGTGGTGGGGCAAGGCCGTCGTGCTCGAAGTCGGGGCTTCCTTCCAGGTTGAAGGCGGCCGTTCTCTGGTACGCCGTGAAACGTTCAAAGACCGGAGCGGACACCCGCAGGACGCGATCGTCTGGGTGATCGATGACGATGAAGACGGCAGCCTGGCAACCGGCGGCGACCGGGACTCGGACTGTTACGTTGCCGATTACGGCCGCGACGGCACCGTGGACCGCATGGTCGACTACCTCGACGACGACGGCGACAACGACCCCGACGAGATGGATATCCGCTACTTTGTCGATTCCGAATTGCGCTACTGCTGGTTTGGCATGGACCTTGACGATGACAGCCAGATGTGGAGTTTGACCGGGTACGAGTACGGCGGGCCCAGCTTTTTCGAGAGCGACCCGTACGGCGACAGCATGATCTACATGAACAAGCTCGACACCGTGTCGGGAGGCTGGTCGCCGATTTCCGAATGCCCCTTCGCATTCTACGATACCGACGCCGACCGCCAAAGCGAGGTCGTGGTTCGGTGCAGCGCCGTCCCGCTCAGCTACGACGTCAATGCAGACCCCGATTATGCCAACGATTACGCCCACTTCGCCGCGCCATGGAAACCGGCCCTCGCCCGGATGGGCATTGTGAACATCCGCTACAGCTTCGATATCGACGGCGGCAGCTCGGATGCTACGCCGCTCCACTACGATTTCGGGTTCAACCTTGTCGGGGCCGCTCCCTACGACTACGCCGGGATGAAACACTTCAATCCGAAGCGGCGTCCGCCCCAGGTCACCGTGGTGACGCCCTGGAAAGACCTTCGCCAGATTTGTGACAACTACCCCGCGCGCGAGACCGGGTTTAGCTGGCACGAACAAACCGACGACACCATCGCCATTGGCTACGGCCCTCACGAAAAGGACGATCGCCGGTGGGAAGGCGTCTTCTGGACGTGGGATCGCGTGTTCATGGAAAACACCGGCGGGCCAAACCAGAAATGGAACGTCCGCCGCGAATACAGCACGGTGCCCGCGGAGAAACGCGAGCTTTACTACAGTGGAATCGACCGCCGGATCCATCTCAAGCACGCCAGGGAAGGCTGGCTGCAAGTGGGCCATTTCGCAGGCCTCGGCGACATCGGCGAAATCCGCATGTTCGACACCGACGGCAACGGCTACTTCGACCGTTGGGAGTACGACCTGGTCGGCGACTTGGTCGGCGACTTGGTCGGCGACTTCGGTGAATGGCGCCGTGTGGCCACCGTGTCCGATGAGCGTGCAGAAGATCTCCTTTTCGATTTCGACGCGTTGAGCAAACGCTACACCGAAACCATCCTGCCCGCGGCCACCGCCGCCAACCAACATTTCATGGATGCCATGTCCGCGCGCCGGCCGTTCACGCCCGACCCCAAACTCGCCGGAGCTGTCGCCGCAACTCTGCCCAAGTTCCAGCGCTACGCCCAGGACGTGCTCCGCGAACTGCAATACGCCGACTTCTACACCCACTGGTCCAACGTAGCCGCAACCGCCCTCAGCCGCCAACCCACCGACGACCTCCGCCGGCTCGACGCCAAAGCGCGCGCAACGCAGTGTACCTCGCAAACCGCCTGGGACCTCCGCCGCCTGCTGTCCCGCATCGATGACCTGTACGGCAAAGGCCAACTCGAGGAAGCGGCACAGCTCATTGAATCTTCCGAGCAGACCTTCCGCATCCCAGAGGCCGGAAATATGGGGACGCTGCACTAATTTCCCCTGAGGCGCGTGCATAAATTAGGTGCTGCAAAAGGAAATTACAGATGGCGGGATAAGTTTTGCAGAATGTTGGTGCGGAATCATTCCGCACCTACGCCGGCGATTGCAGGAACATGGGGCGAAAACTGAGTCGCTATGTATAGTGCAGCGTCCCCATATTTCCGTGAAGTTCTTGCTGGAGGGGGCCGGGCGCTGTACAATCGCCTGTGCTGGATTGTGTAGACAGGGGAAACACAACGGTGAACGTGGCGCGTGTTTCAAGTTCACTAAGGAGACACATCATGGGCGAGCCAGTGACCTATTCTCGGACCAACTCGGTCGGTTTCATCATCGTGGACAACCCGCCGGTCAATGCGTTGAGCGCCGGTGTCCGGCGCGGGATCGTAGCGTGCCTCGAGAAGGGCATCAGCGATCCGGGGGCGAAGGCGCTGGTTCTGATGTGTGCGGGGCGAACCTTTATCGCGGGGGCGGACATCACGGAATTCGGGCGCCCGTTCGAGGCTCCTGATTTGAATGACGTGATTATGGCGCTCGAGGGCAGCACAAAACCCGTTATTGCGGCTATTCACGGCACCGCACTGGGCGGGGGCCTTGAGACGGCGTTGGGCTGTCACTTTCGGTGTGCCGCGGCATCTGCGCAGTTCGGATTTCCGGAGGTCAAGCTGGGCCTTGTGCCGGGCGCCGGCGGAACGCAGCGGTTGCCTCGAGTTGCGGGTGTGAAAGCGGCCCTGGAGATCATCTCGAGTGGCAATCCGATTCCTGCGTCCCGTGCGCTCGAGGCAGGCATCATCGATGAGATCATTGACGATAAGCTGGAAGGCGCGGCGGGATTCGCCGAGAAGGTAGTGAGCGAGAACCGGCCCTTGCGCAAGGTTCGCGACATCAGCACGGGGCCGCAGGATCCGGGCATCTTTGATGAATTCAGAAAGGGGCTGGCCAAATCAAAGCGGGGCTTCGAAGCGCCTCAGCGGTGCGTCGATTGCGTGCAGGCTGCGGTCGAACTGCCATTTGAAAAAGGCCTGGCACGAGAACGCGAGATTTTTGCCGAATGCCTGGCGTCCGTTCAGAGCGTGGCGCAGCGCCACATCTTCTTTGCTGAGCGGGAAGTATGGAAAATCCCGGATGTGCCCAAGGACACGGCCGCCCGCCCCATAAACACCGCGGCTATTATCGGCGCGGGAACCATGGGCGGCGGCATTGCGATGAGCTTCGCGAATGCCGGCGTGCAGGTGTTGCTGATGGACTCGTCTCAGGAATTGCTGGACAAGGGCCTTAGCACCATCCGAAAGAATTACCAGGCGACTGTGTCCAAAGGGCGTCTCTCGCAGGCGAAAATGGACAAATGCATGGGGCTCATCCAACCCACGCTTTCGTATGATGCGCTCAAAGACGTGGACCTTGTAGTTGAGGCCGTCTTCGAAGAAATGGACCTCAAGAAGGTCGTTTTCGGCAAGCTGGACAAGGCATGCAAGCCTGACGCGGTGCTGGCGACAAACACCTCGACGCTGGACGTGAACGAAATCGCGGCCGCCACGGCGCGGCCGGAAAGCGTCATTGGCCTGCACTTTTTCAGTCCCGCACACATCATGAAGCTTCTCGAAATTGTGCGCGGCTCAAGAACCTCGAAGGAGACCATTGCCGCGGCGATTGCCTTTGCAAAAAGAATCAAGAAGGTCGGCGTGTTAGTTGGCGTATGCGATGGTTTCGTGGCCAACCGCATGCTGGCGGGATACATTCGCGAGGCGTCGTTCCTGCTTGAAGAAGGCGCCCTGCCCCAGCAGGTGGACAAGGCGATCTACGATTTCGGTTACCCGATGGGACCGTTCCAGATGAGCGATTTGGCGGGGCTCGACATCGGCTGGCGCATTCGGAAACGGCAGGCCGCCACGCGCCCCAAGGAGGAACGGTATTCGGCAATCGGCGACAAACTGTGCGAACAAGGCCGGTTGGGGCTGAAGACGGGTGCGGGGTTCTACAAGTACGAGCCGGGAAACCGCACTCCACAGCCAGACCCGGACGTCGAGGCGTTGATTGTCGCCGAATCGAAGGCGAAGGGAATTGCCCGGCGGGCGATCTCGGATCAGGAGATTCTCGAGCGGTGCATTTATCCGTTGATCAACGAAGGGGCGCGCATCCTCGAAGACGGCATTGCCCTCCGGTCCGGCGACATCGACGTGATATTCATTTACGGATTCGGTTTCCCCGTGTACCGCGGCGGCCCCATGTTCTATGCGGATAGCGTGGGCATTGACACCGTGTATAGCCGCATCCTCGAATTTCAGAAGCAGCACGGTAAGCTGTGGGCGCCTGCCCCGTTGCTCGAGCGTCTTGCGCGAGAAGGAAAAGCATTCAGCCAGGTCTGAGGCGCGCGCGCGCGAAATGGAGGTGTCAGGCTCTTGAGTTTGATGAACAGGCGGGACCTGCTGCGGTCGGCGTCGGGGCTGCTGGCGGCATCGGGCTTGAGTGGGCTGGCGGTCGCACCGGAGGAACGTCCCCGAGAAAAATCCCCACGCCCGCGCATCATCGATTGTCACGGGCATTGTTCGGTGGACGGTTCCTATGAGTTGTCCGCCGACGAGACCGTCCAGAGCCTGGACTTGTACGGGATAGACCGGATCTGCTGCTCGGCGCCGATCATGCATGGCCCGTCGCCGCCCGAGGCGGTGAGCGCGCGCAACGACCTGATCCTCGGCGCCATGCGCAAGTATCCGGACCGCATCCTGGGCCAGTGTTTCCTGGATCCGGGCCACGCCCAACACGCCCAGGACGAGATCACGCGCTGTATCGTGGACAACGGCATGATCGGCGTGAAGCTGTACCACCAGCACCGGATCACCGACCCGGTCCAATTTCCCGTGATCGAGCGGTGCATCGAACTCGGGGCGCCTATTCTGGTGCATGGGGGCTATCCGGCGGCGCCGGAGCTGGCCGAAAGCCAGCCCAACATCGCCACCGGCGAGCATTTCGCCGAGATCTCCAAACGGTATCCCGAAGCGGTGTTCATCTGCGCGCATATCGGCGGCGGCGGCGACTGGGAACGGCAGATCAAAGGGCTGCGCGAGGCGCCCACGGTGTATGTCGACACCGGCGGGTCGCTGGCCGATTCCGGCATGATCGAGCGGTGCGTGCGCGAGCTCGGCGTCGACCGCGTCCTGTTCGCCTGCGACGGCAGCATGGAACGCGGCCTGGGCAAGATGCTCGACGCCGACCTCACCGCCGATCAGCTTCGACTGATCTACAGCGAGAATTTCCTCAAGATGCTCACCCGGAGAAAGATATGATCTACGATGCCGACACCTGGATCGGCCACTTTCCTTTTCAGTCCCTGCCCCGGCAATCCGCGCCCGATCTCGTTGAACTGATGGACCGGCACGGGATCGACAAGGCGCTCGTGGGCAACCTCAATGGCCTGCTCTACAAGGACGCCCACGAGGCCAACCACGAGCTGCACCGGGCCATCACGGGCCTCCGGGACCGGCTCGTGCCCTGCGCGGCCATCAATCCCATGTATTTCGGATGGCAGCGCGACCTCCGCCAGTGCCGCGAGCAGTTCGGCATGCCGGTAGTCCGCATGCTGCCCGATTACCACGGGTATAGTTTCGCCGAGCCGTGCGCCGCCGAGCTTGTGGCCGAGGCCCACGAACTCGGGATGTGCGTCGCCTTGTTTTGGCGCATGGTCGACCCGCGCGGCCGTCATCGGCTCGACCCGGGCAGGGAAGCCAATCCGGCCGACGTGGCCGAGTTCATCCGGCGGTTTCCCGACACGAAATTCCTGCTGCTCAATTTCCGCGATGTCCTGCCGGGTCCCCTCGACGACGCGCCGCAGCGGCTGTACGACATTCCGCTGTTTGTGGGCGACAACGGCCTGCGGCCGGGCCGGGAGTTTCGCAAACACAACCGCGCCACGTTCGCGTTTGGCACTACCATGCCCCTGCGATCAGGCGCGGCAGCCGTGCTCGCCCTCGAAAAGGCCCGCCTCGATCCCGATAGCCTCGAGGCCATTCAATGGAAAAACCTCGCCCGCTTCGTCCCCGAGATGAATGGTGGCTGAGAGATTCTGGAGAAAGGCATCTGCGCCCGGAGCGGGGTAGGCAGAGTTGTCCTGAAAAAAGGGGACGCTGCACTTATTTCAATGTTACTGATGTCGGTTCAAGCCAGTGACTTTAAAAATAAGTGCAGCGTCCCCTTTTTTATTGACTCCAGCGGCATCGTCCTGTATGTTACTGATATGTCTAGAGTTGCACGAATAGTAGTTCCAGGGTTTCCCTATCATGTCACGCAGCGGGGCAACCGGCGCGAGCCGGTCTTCTTCTGCGATGCGGATAGGTTAACGTTTTTGCGCTTACTCCGACTCTATGCTCCACGATACGATCTGGACGTACTGGCCTATTGCCTGATGCCCAATCATGTGCACTTGGTGGTTGTGCCACAGAAATCTGACGCGCTGGCCGGAACTTTCAGACCGGTACATTCGCTGTACGCACAGCACGTTAACGAAACCCAAGGCTTGACCGGCCTGCTGTGGCAGGGACGTTTTTTCTCCTGCGCGCTGGATGCCATCCACCTATGCCGCGCCGTCCGATATGTTGAACGCAATCCAGTCCGAGCTCGCCTAGTAGAGCATGCGGTCGCCTATTTGTGGTCGAGCGCGCGTGCGCACTGCGGGATGAGGGCGCAGTCCTTTTTATCTGATATATCGCCTTTCATGAATATTGGCGATTGGGCGGCTTGGCTAGACGAGGACCAGGATGCACGCGAGATTGAGGCCCTACGCAAGCATACGCGCACCGGACGTCCACTGGGTGATAACGATTTTCTCACCGCGCTGGAAACTAGACTCGGCCAGCCCGTACGCCCACACAAGCGTGGCCCAAAGAAGAGGCAGCGGGCCTGAAACAGGAAAAAGGGGACGCTGCACTTATTTCAACGCTACCGACGTCCGTTCAAGTCATTGGTTCTGGAAATAAGTACAGCGTCCCCTTTTTTCAGAGGAGGAGATTCAATGGCCTATCGAACAAGTGTGATAATGATCGCTCTTTTGGTACTTGGGGCGATGTCATGTGCGTTGGCCGAGGAGTCGAAGGCAACGCAAGGTGAAGTAGTGCAGGCGCAGGCGATTCTGACCGTGTCCGAGGGCAAACGCCTGATTGCCAAAGCCATATCGCAAATGCCGGTGGTTAAGAAAGCGTTGCAGGACGGCATGATTGTCATCGGCAAGGGTACAACTAACACCTACGTGGCCGAGGAACTGACCGGACAGAAAATCGCCCATGGCTCATATGTCATAGGCTGGACGGGACCGGCCAAAGGCGGCAAGACTTTTCCCTCGAACAAACGGGCAGGCGATATCATCCTGGTCAAAGGAACGGTGCAGCCCGATCGGAGCATGGACGACGCCCTGAAGGATTTGAAAGCGGGCGACGTAGTAATCAAGGGCGCCAACGCGCTGGACGTCGAGCACAAGCTGGCAGGCGTCTTAATCGGCGGCGGCCCAACAAGCTCCGCCGGCACAACCGGAAAGATCGTGCCCGCCATCGTCGCCCGCAAAGCCCACCTTATCATTCCGGTCGGCCTCGAAAAACAGGTGGCAGGAAACATAGTGGACATCGCGAACAGAATGCGCGAACCTGTTGAAAGCCTGAATAAAATACCGTCCATGTTCCTGGTGAACGGACAGATCATTACGGAGATTGAGGCATTGGAACTCTTAAGCGGAGTGCAAGTATTTCAGGCTGCAGCGGGCGGAATCGGCGGCGCCGAAGGGGGTTCTCGCCTGATATTGCGCGGTGCGCGCGAGCAAGTTCAGCAGGCCCTAAGCCTCATCGAGTCCATCCAGGGCGAGCCCCCGTTTCTGGAATAATGTCTGAACCCGTCAGTTTGCATAAAGCAAAAGGAGCTATGTCATGCCAAAGATACTCGTTGTATATTCCAGTCTATCCGGGAACACCAAAGCCGCGGCGGAAGCCGTCGCGGACGGAGCCCGCACCGCAGGCGCCCAAGTCGTAGTGAAGGACGCTTGTGAGGCGCAACCCGACGACCTCTTGAGTTGCGACGCCGTGGCCCTGGGTTCTTACGATGCATTCAGTTACATGGGCGGGGGGCTGAAGGATTTTTTCGACCGCACTTTCTACCCGACGCAGGGTCAAGTCATGAACAAACCGTGTGCGGTTTTTGTGACGCACGGCGGCGGCGGGAAAGCGGTTGACAGCATCCAGTCCATTGTCCAGACATTCAAGATGAAGGAAGTCACCGAGCCCGTTCTCATCAAAGGGCGCCCCGAAGGGCAAGCGGTAGACAATCTCAAGGCGTTGGGCGCGAAACTTGCCACTGTGTAGTGAAGGGATCTTGGTGGTGGAAATAGGGCAAATGCGACTACCACACCCGAACGACCCGCCACTTGGCCTACATGACCGGAATGAAGGTTGTAGAGGAAGTCTGACCGAACAAGCCAATCGAGCGTCTCGTCTGTCCGTCCCACGGGGGACGTACTTGGCGCCTGATTGGGTTATGTTCCCGAGTCATCGGCGGCCCACATGGCCGTTACGGTCTGCACGCTCGCCTTGGGCCGGCGGTACAAGTCGAACAGGCCATAGGCGCAGCGTATTTCATAAATGCCCGTGTATTTCCGGTTCACGTCGGAATCGGCAAAGCACCAGATAAACGCCCCCGCGGGGTCCGGCTCTTTCGTAAAGGCCGCCCATTCGGTCTTGATCAGTTCCGCCTGAAAAGGCTCGCGCAAGCCATGCGGCCGCCCTGGCGGCTGTAGGGGAACGGTATGAGGTGGAGCGGCAACGCTCTGCTTGCAGTGGAAGACATGGACACAATATAGTGCGCGGGCGCGGGCGGGCCTGGCGCCTTTCAAATAGGCACAACATGGGAGATCGGACATGGCGAAGTTCGGCACGGCATCAATGAGTATAGTGACGGGCCTTCTCTTTAACGCGGCGGCTTTGGCTGCCGCTCCACCCACGCTCGAGACAGGCAGCGCCGCCCCCGACTTTCGACTTCCGGGCATTGTCGTTAACGCCGACACGACGCCCGCGTCCATCGAAGAACGAGAGTTTCAGCTCAGCGATTTCGCGGAAGCCAAACTGCTCTGCCTCGTCTTCACCTGTAACCACTGCCCCACGGCGCAGGCCTACGAATCGGTGCTGATGGAATTGACCAGGGATTACCAGAATAGAGGGGTCGCCGTCGTGGCCATTTCGCCCAACGATGACCAGGCCGTACGGCTCGACGAATTGGGCTACAGCGACCTGGGCGATTCCTTTGAAGAGATGAAGGTTCGCGCCCTGGAACGCAACTTCAATTTCCCGTACCTCTACGACGGGGCGGATCAGAAGGTCTCTTTGGCTTATGGCCCCGTGGCCACGCCCCACGTGTTCTTGTTCGACGCCGAACGCAAACTCCGCTATTCGGGCCGGCTCACGGACAACGAAAACCCGGCTAAGGCCAAGACGCAGGACACCCGCGACGCCCTGGACTGTCTGCTGGCCGGCAAAGCCATCACGACGCCCAAGACACGGCCGTTCGGCTGTTCCATCAAGTGGTCCGACAAGCGGGCCGGGGCCAAAGAAGCCCTGGAAAAGTGGGATCAAGAAAAAGCTGACCTTAAGATGGTCTTACCCGATGAGGTCGCTGCCCTGGCCAAAAACGATACCGACAAAGTCCGCGTCATCAATCTGTGGGCCACGTGGTGCGGCCCGTGTGTCACCGAGTTTCCCCACTTGGTCGAGATCAACCGGATGTATCGCAACCGCCCCTTTGAGCTGATCAGCATCAGCGTGGACGATCCGGCCAACCGCGACAAGGTCCTCACCTTTCTCAATAAGAACCACGCGTCTTTCCAAAACTACCTATACAATAGTGATTCCAGGGATGCCCTCGCCGAGGCCCTCGATACGCAATGGCCCGGCGCACTGCCCCATACGGTCGTGATCGCACCTGGCGGCGAAATTATCTACCGCCACAACGGCCAAGTCGATCCCCTCACACTCAAAAAGGCCATCGTTGAGAGAATCGGGCGCTACTACTTCTAGGGTGGCACCGGCTTTGTTGACTTCGTCCGCCCGTATTTAAGAAGATTGCCCACGGTGGCGTTGGAGTACCCTTTTAACCGAATGAACCCGAGGTCCTAAGCAATGAAAATCTCAGCTTTCCGTTTTCAACTGAAGTCTTACTGCCTGCGTATTGTCTGCGCGGCTCTGCTTGCGTGCGCGATAGGTTCCTATTGCTTCCTTGGAGCTTCCGAAGCGGCCGCTTCCGAGGGCTCAGGCACGCCCGCTGAAGCGCCGAATATCCTTGTCGGTGACGAGCCGAATGGCTGGCGGGCGCTGGCGGAAGAGGACTTCACAAACGTGAATTGCGCCGCGGACACATGGGCGTGGAAGGACGGCGCCATCTACTGCTCGGGCAACCCGGTGGGAGTTATTCGGACAAAGAACAAAGTGGCCAATTTCGAGCTGGTTGTGAACTGGCGGCACATGCAGTCCGGGGGAAACTCAGGGGTGTTCGTATGGGTTACTGACGAATCGGTGCAGAATCTCGCCCCGGGAAAGCTGCCCCACGGTATCGAGGTGCAGATTCTCGATCACGGTTATGCCGAGCTATATGAGAAGCAGGCTGGCAAGAAAGGCGACTGGTTTTCTACCAACGGCGATGTCTTCCCTGTGGGCGTGTCCAAAATGACGCCATTCCCTCCAACGTCGCCCAATGGCGAACGAAGCTTCCCCTCAAAAAACCTCAGCAAGGGGTTCGGCGAATGGAACCACTACTATGTGCGCGCCATCAATGGCGAGGTCCGGCTTTGGGTGAACGGCGAAGAGGTGTCCGGTGGCACCGGAATCACGCCGCGCACGGGCTATCTTGCGCTGGAGTCTGAAGGCTCACCAATCGAGTTCAAGAATCTGCGCATCCGCGAACTGCCCTGAGCGGCGTAGTACGTAGAACATTGGCGATTCCCGCATTCACCTAGAACATTTTTACTTTGAAATGCCGCCCCAAGGTAGACGCGGCATCTTGCCGCGTTGTTGTCTTGACTCGCCAGCAAGAGGCTGGAAGCCTCTTCTACTTTAGTCATGTCGGTTCCAGTGCGTCAGGCGTCTCAACCTTAAAATGGTCTAGACTCTCGCCAATCTCCGCCAAATCAACCAGCCAACCAACAGAATGGGCGCCCAAACCGGGATCCACACCCCAACCCAAATCAACTTGGTGATCAACACCCGGCCAAATCCAACCAATGACCGCACGGCCTCTGTCGCCACTTTGCCGATGCTGAAACTTTGCGCCGGGACCACGGACTCGGCTTTGGGCGCTTCAGTAAAAGTTACCGTTATGCTGGAGAAAGCCACGCGGTGGCTGAGGACGCGTTGCCGGCCCTGGATCAGTTCAAGTTGTTCGCGCACGCGATTGAGTTCCGTTTCAATTTTCAGCGTATTTTCGATCATGCTGGTCTTGCTGAGATGATCCAGGAGGCGTTCCTCTGTCTTTGAAAGGTTGCGGATGCGCGACTCGTTGTCCACGTACTCTTTGGTTACGTCTTGCGCGTTCACTTGTCTGTTCAGCACTTTCCCAAACGCGTCCAGCGCCTGCAGCGCCCCATCGAGCTTGTCGGCGGGCACGCGCATCTCAATGTCGACCAAATGGCGCCCCAGCCCGTCGGTCACTTCATTGAGGTTGCTGACGAATCCCCCCAGCGCAGTCGCTTGCGCCCTGAAATCCGCGGCAGCTTTCCGCGCATCATCCGTCTCAATACTTACAAAGGCGGTTTTGATCAGGAATCGGTCCGGCTGAGGCGATGAAGAGGCTATGCCTCGAATCGCCCCGTTTACATCAACACCCTGTACATCTGTGCCCGTGCCGCCCCGGCGGACAACCGGACCGCCTTCGATCTGTCGCCCTAGTTCCGGAGCTTTTTCCACACCTTTCGCTCCATAGACGCCATTAAAGCCACCCTCGACAGCCAGCCGGGTTTGCGGCTCGCCTCTAAAGCTGACGGCCTTATGTTGCGTCGCATTAGGAACAAGAATGGCCGTGCCCACAATCAGCAATATGGCAGCGGCAGCCACTGCGCCCACGCGCTTTAGCGTAAACCGTTTCCGGCCCGGCTCTTTTGCCTGTTGCAGGATGCGCTTCCGCCGCAGTTCATCCAATTCCAATTGCGGCGCGGATTCCGGGGCGCGGGCGCCCATGGCCTTTCTTGCGAGCGCGGCCAATTGCCGGTATTCGCCGACAGCCTCCCGGGCGGCGGCGTTGGATTCCGCGAATTCCGAAACGGCCGCCTGCCGCGAAGCGTCCAGTTCATCCAACGCGTAGGCCGCCAGAGTCTCTTCACCAAATGATTTCATGATTTGACCTCCTGCGCCGGGTTCAGTTCCGATTTGAGTTCCACACGCAGCGCGTTCAGCGCATCCTTCATAAGCGTGCTCACTTTTCCCAGCGAAACATTCATCACGCGGCTGATCTCGCGATAGTTGAGGTCGTCCTGAAACTTGAGCCGGAACGCTTCCTGCTGTTC
This sequence comes from Bathyarchaeia archaeon, assembly GCA_035530195.1. GTDB lineage: Bacteria > Hydrogenedentota > Hydrogenedentia > Hydrogenedentales > SLHB01 > JAPLKX01. Next base: position 50,777 of record DATKVG010000055.1, read on the forward strand.
GGGCGGCAGTTTTGCCAGCACGGCAAGTACCCGCCGCCCGGTCTCATCCTGCACGGCCGCGGCGCTGGAATCGTCCGGCGCGACGGCCACATCTGCATTCGCCAGGTTTGTCATGCGGGATTCCTTTCGGCGCACCGTGAGGGCCCTGTTCCGGCAGACCGTGTATAGCCACGCCCCCAATTGGTCCTCGACTTTCGCCCTGTTTGCCCGGCATAACTGCAAAAACGTGTCCTGGACGACGTCCCGCGCCAACTCAACATCATGGACGATACGATAGGCGTATTGAACCAGAGGCTGCTCATACCGGGCCAAAACCGCCGCCACCCAATCCTCCCGCGTCAGCAGTTCCGTTCGCGCACGTGCCATTTTGGATAACCTCTATTTCGACTTTTCCCGCTCTTATAACGATTCAGCCGGCTTTTTGTTCAATTTGAACGTTGTGCCGTGATCATACAGCGGTTCAGGTGCGGCCGGTTTTGGTGCATGGAACGGCGAGAAATTGCGAGGGAAAGATTAGTGGTGGAGGCGGCGGGAATCGAAGCTGTGCCCGAAAGTGCTTCGGCGGGGGCGTCTACATGCTTAGCCTTTTTTTCAGAACTCGCTGCCTACCCTTTTTTGTCGACCTCATGAATGACGGGCTGGATGGAAATCCATCCGCCTTTGTGGACGTGGCGGTGGATTTCAAACCGGTCCTGGTAGATTCTGATTTCACTGAACTCGCCCGCGATTTCCCGTTTGATGTCACGTTTAAAGAACGCGCCCGTGGTGAGATGTTCAAGGTTGGCGTAGAGGGGGTCGCGTTCGTACGAGAACGCGTGCACGTGGCCCGCCGCATACAAGATGTGTTTCTGCGATTCGCCCAGCACCCGCCGCAGTTTGCCCGCGTTTTTCAATTGCCGCCACGGGTTCGACATGTAACCTTGCGTCCGGTGCAGAAGCGGATAATGGCCCGCGACGACGAGGCGGTCTCCAGCCTGCTCGATCAGTTGCCGCACTTGGTCCACTTCTTTTTCCGTGATGTGCCCGCGCGCCGAAAAAGGGCGCGGCCGGACGGTCGGCACCAGGATCAGGGGCGTGCCGCCGGGCAGGCGGATCGCGCTTGGGTAGCCGCCGCGCGGGAGGAACTCGCCGAAGTAGTGTTCGAACCGTTTCCGTCGCACCGACTCGAACGTGTACACGTCGTGGTTGCCGGGGAGGAGGTGGATCTCGAGCCCGCGCGCGCGAAGGCCGCGGACGAACCCCGCGGCCAAGACAAATTCGTCCGGCAACGAGGTGCTGGCAAAATCGCCTGTCAGGAGGACGGTTTTTGCGCCCGTCGACGACGCCACTTCCGCGATGGTGTCGGCGTAAGGCTCGGCCTGAGCCATATCGAATTCGCGGCGGCGTTTAAACAGGACGGTCATGTTGCCGAGGAAGCGTTTGTTGAACAGGTGGATTGGGTTACAGACAATTTTCCAGAAATGAACGTCCGCAATGTGGATCAATGTTTCAATGGGCAGCTCAGCGTTGTTCATCGGCAGAAACCAAAGAAAAGAAAGGATGAAGGATGAAGGATGAAGGATGAAAAAAGACATCCAAAGAAGCAATCCGTGTCATTTGCATTTTCTCTTTGCGTTTTTGGCGCATCGCGTCAAAATGGCTATAAGTTCGTTTGCCTCGGTCATCAGAGGATTCATTCGATTGGCTTTCATGAGGCTGGATTCGACACTGAGTTCCATCCAGTAGAGCGTCTCGTCCAGTTCCTGGAGTGCGCCTTCAATTTTGCTCACGAATTCGGCAGTTGACCTCGCGCGCACAGCCTCGCGGTAATGCGCTCCAACAGACGTAGCTGCACGGAGCATTTGTTTGCCGATGACTTGGGCAGTTGTGTTCTTCGGCATAGCGGCATATGCTCGAATTACGCGAAGCGCAAAACTCTTGGTCCGCTGCCTCAAATCAACAGCTTTGTCCATGTGCCCCCCCTTCTCTGTTCTATATGCTGCTATACTTTGTCTTCTTTCTCCATTTCATCCTTCATCCCTCATCCTTCATCCTTTAAGACGTCCGATGATCTGCTCATCCGCGGCGTTGTCCTTGATCGTGATCACTTTTGTACCGCCGGCCTTGTACCCGGAGTTGATCCTTGCGGTGAATTCGGGCGTCGCGTTCATTACCGACAGCGGCCGCGGCGCTATTAATGCGGCGGCCGTGGCGAGGTCGCCGACGCTGCGGATGCACGGGATGTAGAACGATTTCGCCCAGGCCTCGTCGTCATCGGGGTTGAACCCGTTGGCGTCTGCGACAACGGCGTTGATGGCGGGATCGATTGCGGCGGCGAACAGGGTCCAGATGCCGGCTTCGCCAAACCCGGCCACGCCGACATTGTAGGTCATGTCTCGACGTGACCGCAGCCACTCGGCGGCGGTGATGATGTCCTGAATCCGGTAACCGGTGTTGGTGGGCATGAACGTGTCGGGAAACTTGCCCGTTGTCCTTTTCGCCGAGCCGTGGTCGCCCTTGAGGAAGCAGTCGATGGCGAGCACGGCCTTACCCTGCGCAATCAAACCGGCGGCAACCGGCCCCGGCTTTCCCGTAAGCATGTCGGCCGCGTCTTTTTTTCCATGCTCATAAACGAGCACGACGGCGTCCTGCCGCGGGCCGTTGTTAGCGCCGCGGTACAGGACGGCGGGAACGGAGTCGCCTTCGCCGCGGCGGTGCAGAATCCACCGCTCGACGACGAACCCGTCGCGTTGTTCATAGCCGGTGCGCTCGGATGTGAAATCGTTGCGAGCCGGGATTTTTGCGCCGGTGACCAAGGCCAGCACGTCGCCGTAGTATGTGCGGAACCCGTCGAGCGAAGCGCGGTCCGTCGGCATGATAGCGGCCCACTTGGCTTTGTCGGACTCGATCACGCGCGCCGTGATTTCGTCGGCGGTAGGCAGGCCTTCGGGTAGTTTCTTATCAGGGAAAACGCGCAACGCCTCTTCGGGCTCGACCTGGAACTCGGGTTCGGTGAAGTTTTTGTATTTGTCTGGCTGGTTGAGCAGGCGTGCTCCGAAAAAGCGGTAAACGGCGTCACGGCTGGCTTTGTTGTAGTTGTGCGGGGCGTCAATTAATACGGTTTCGACATTATCCAGCTTGTCGTAGAGCGCATAGACGCTTTGGATTGCGGGGAACTCGACGCGCGGGGTTTCTCTGGTCCAGTCGCCGGTGGCGGATACCATCAGCATGGGCCGCGGCGCCATGAGTGCGCCGACCTGCATGTTCGACGCATCGAGCCGCAGGATGGGCGCGTTTTCGCAGAGGCACCCGCCCTGCATCGTGCTCGAGATCATGTTCACCGGCGCCGACGCTTTCACCCGCGGGTCGACGGCGCAGAGCGCAAACGTCTGCGTGCCGCCGCCGGACGCGCCGGTGCAGCCGATCCGCTCGGGATCGACGTCCGGCAGGCCCTGGACGAAATCCACGGCGCGGATCGACGACCAAAGCTGCGCCGCAAACGGGTGGTACCCCCAAAGTTTCTCGATGAATCCGCCCCAGTTGTGTTTGTACTGGAGGCTGTCGACGTAGCCGATCATGTCGTACGAAAAAACGACCGCGCCCATCCGCGCCAGCGTGATGCACCGGCCCGGCACCGACCCGCGCTCTTCGTTGGCCAGCCGCCCCTGCTCCCAATGGCCGTGCGGGCAAACAACCGCCGGGAACGGCCCCGCGCCTTTTGGCCGATACAGGTTGCCGGTCACCAGAAAGCCCGGCCGCGCCTCGAACCGCACCTTCTCGACGGAATAGTCGTCGTGGTCTACCCTGCCGCTGATTACGGCATTGAGCGGGGTCTTCTCGGGCATGGGCAACAGGCCCGACGACAGCAGGACGCGCCGGCGCAGGTTCTTGGCGTAGGCTTCCCACTCCTCGATCGAATCGTAATAGGGCATGGTGAATACGGTGTCGGTGTCGCGGACGGTATCGGTCCTGTCGTCGCGAACGGGGCGCGGCACGTCGTAGACGTGGGTCAGTGCGGCCACGGAATCGGGGTCGTACTGCGGATTGGTGGAGAAGACGATGCCGGAGGTTTTGTCGTCGAGCTTGGCTTGTATCTGTCCCTTCTTGAGCGGAACCGTCCCCGCCCGCAGCCACCTGTAATTCTCTTTATCCTTGTCTGCCTCTGCTTTGAAAGGCTTGCCCTCGACCGTTGCGCTCGCGCCCGTCTTGGCGGGCGCCCACAGCCACACGGTGTACGTGGCGTTTTGCGGGACGTCAACGGTAAAACTCGATCCCGGCGCCGATTCGTGCCACATCAAGAAGTGCTCACCGGCGGCAAAACTCGCCGCAACTATCAACACAGCAGTCATTTTGTGTCTCCTGTCACGCGATTTGGCTCACGTTACTCTACAACAAACCACGTAATCGATTTGGGTTTCATCCGCACCGGTATTTCTATTGAATAATCGCGATCGATCTCAACGGTCCTGCCGCGGCCGTCCTGCTCCTGGACCCGAGCTGTTTCGGTCAGGCCCGTGTAGTAAAGCGGGAGCCGCAGGCGCTCACGCTGCTTCTTCAACGTCGGGTTGAACACCATCACGAGCGCCCGCGTCCGATCCGGGTCGTCCGGTTCGGGGTTGCGGACGTGCATCATGCAATCGATGCCGCGGCCATCGGCGCGCCGGACGTGGATCAGGTCCGAATCCAGGATCGTGCGGTGCGTTTTGTAGAAGCCGGCCCACTTGGCGACGACGCCGCGCGTCTCGTCGGTGTCGTAGAGGCGCGGGCCGCGGTAACACGCCTGGACGCCGCACCCGAAATTCTGCGCCAGATGCCACTCGTAATCGTCGAGGTGTTCGCACAGCGGCTCGAACGTGGCCGCCGCCCCGCCGCCGTGGTATTCGGTGAGCGGGACGAACATCCAGCCCATGCTGGCGGTTTTCTCGAACGTCCCGTCGTAGATATTTTGGCGCGAAATCAGGATCTGGCGCTCGCGGGGCAGGCTGAAGTTGGTTTCGCGGTATCCCATGGCGCATTTGTTGCTTCCGTTGAAATAATAATTGTCGGGCGAATTGATGTAGACGCCGCGCTTGCGGCACTCCCTGTAAAACCAGGCGCACCGTTCCCACTGGCGCAACTGCGAGTCGGCCAGGCCCTCATGATACTTGTGAACCGTCGAGTGGCACACGTCGCCGTGGTAGGGGCCGTCGGTTTCAATCATGTCGAGGCCGGTCGAGTCGATAAAGTTCAGCACCCGCCGGAAATACCCGTCCGACCACTCCGACGCCAGGCACACGCTTTGGCCGAACATGCTCGAGGGCTTGCCGTCGGCCCCGATGCAATTGAACTCCGGCGAGATGTCGCGCGACGCCGTCATCAGCGTGTAGCCGCCGAGTTCGATCCCCTTGCCGTGCGCATAATCGACGTCCGACTTGACGCGCGCGATGTAGACCGGATCTTCGCTCTCGATGTCGAACCCGCTCCAGAACGTCATGATGACCATCTCGAAACCGGTCTCGGCGCACTGATCGATGGCGCGCCGGACGGAGGCCGAATCCGATTTCCGGACATGCATGAAGATCGGGTTTTCGGTTGCGTGAGGCGCGAGAGCCCGCATCATCCGGCGGCGGGCAAGGCCGCGCCGCTCCCGGTCGTCGCTATCGTGGAAAAGTTCGAATGTCCGGAACGACTCGAACGAGCCGCCGGGTTTCAGGCGCACCCCCGGGCCCGTCGGATACCGGCTCGTCATGAGCAGCGGCATCTGGTAGTTGTAGTCGACCTGCGTCAGGTACTCCGCGTCCGGCCCCCACTGCGTCGTCACCATGGTGTTGAACGCGTAATCGCTCTCGACGCCGAGCCGGGCCTTTTCCTGCTCATTGACCGCCAGCAGTTCCGTTGACAGGCCCGTCACGACGCGCTCGACCGGCCCGTCATTGGCCACCACGACGCGTTTGGTCATAACGGGTATGCCGTCATACAGTTCGTAGATGATAGATACGCGGATGCCGCCGCATTTTTCCTTCATCGCTTCCGACGGGACGAAATCCACCTTGAGCGACACGCCGCGCGGCGGCCAAACCGTGCTCGATGCGTGCCGCGCCGGCTCCCACTCGAACGGCGCATCAGGTTTTCCCACCGAATGACCGGCGTACTGGAACGCCGCCGCCGCGGACGTCATCGCATCAACCCAAGCCCGGTCGAGGTAGGCGTAATCCGGCTGGCCTTTCAGCCCACCGACTTCAAACCGCGCGCCGTCGAGTTCAACTACAGCCTCAGGTTTGACGCCGCGCAGCACCGACGCGCCGGAGCATAAATTGTCGAGGCCGACCGTGGCGAAATTCGGGTGGACGCGGAACGTCCTTCGCACAAGCCCGTTGGACATCTCGAACGTCTGCCCACGATCGATCTCTTTAAGGCGCGCCTCCTGCTTGCACGGCGCGACCAGCCAGTCGGGTTGAGGCACGGGTTGCGACGCCGCTGCCGCCGCGAGGATCAGCACTGCGGAAAACATGTCGGGCTCCCGCGTTAGAGTGTTTCAACAACGATGTTGGCGTTGGTATAGATGCAGATGCCGGCGGCGATCAGCAGCGATTCCCGCACCAACCCTTCCGCGTCGAGATCCGAATGGGTGCTCAGCGCGCGCGCCGCCGCCAACGCAAACGGGCCGCCCGAACCAATCGCAATGATACCGTCGTCCGGCTCGATAATCTCGCCGCTGCCCGCTATCAGCAGCGACCGCTCCGCGTCGCACACCGCCAGCAGCGCCTCGAGTTGGCGAAGGTACTTGTCAGTACGCCACTCCTTGCCCAACTCGACCGCCGCCCGCAGCAAGTTTTTGTTGAACTGCTTCAGCTTGCTCTCAAACCGTTCAAAAAGGGTGAACGCGTCCGACACCGAGCCCGCAAACCCCGCAATCACCCGGCCATCCGCCAGACGCCGAACCTTCACGGCGTGCTCTTTCATGACGGTGTTGCCCAGCGTCACCTGCCCGTCGCCACCCATCGCAACACGCCCGTTTTTCCGGATACTCAAAACCGTGGTGCCCTGAAAGGATTCCATGGCTATAGCCCTCCAGGGGGACGTTTTAGCAAAAAAGTAGCGCCATCTTCCACATCGGCTACAGCCACGCCCAGATCTTTTCCGAACGGACCGTTAACGCAGCAGCACGACTCTGCCACTTCTCCACGCATGAAGCGCAAATACAGCCCTGTTACCACGTGGCAATACGGAAGCCGTTGCAACTGCCCTCGCCGGTCGAATAGCCATGTTGGCGGTACGCTGAACGGCAATGCGCAACGTCACTATCCCAACACCCGCCGCGAATAACGCGGCTCAACGATCTGGGAGAATCTGCCCACACGTTCCCGTCTGTCGGGGCTCCGGAATAATTCGAATGCCAGTCATCCGCGCACCACTCCCAAACGTTGCCGCTCATGTCGTGCAACCCATGACTGTTGGGCAGCTTCTGCCCAACGATGTGCGCGTACATCTCAGCCGAGCAGTTTTCCGAATCCCAGGCGTAATTGCCTATCTGGGCGTAGTCCGTGTCATCTCCCCAATAGAAGCGGGTGGTGGTACCGGCGCGGCAAGCGTATTCCCATTCCGCCTCGGAGGGCAGCCGAAAACTGCGGCCCGTATAGGCATTGAGTTCTGCGACAAAATCCTTGGCCTCATGCCAGGTCACGTAGACGGCCGGGCTGTCAGGCTCGTACAGCACGTAGTCCTGTCCGTACCACGGCTCGGTACCCATCACGGCTTCCCACTGCCGCTTGGTCAACTCATATTTCGCCATCCAAAACCCCGGCACCGTCACCTCATGTTGTGGATCTTCATTTGAAGAACTGTCCAGTTCATCTGGAGAACGGCCCATCATGAAAGTCCCTCCTGGAATCCATACCATTTCCAGCAGCACATCGCCCGGGAGCATGACATTGTCCATTTCCTCCTCGCCGCCTGGTGGCTGCGGCGGACAGCCCGCCACTACGAAAATGACAGCAAATAAGCCACCCAGGACCACACTCCATGCCAGCCTGGTGCTAAACATGACCCTTCCCTCCCCTGTTTTGAAAGCACATAAACAGAATCGCCGTTGTCTTTTTCTACTCCCGGCGCGAACCTGTAATGCGTGGTCTACTGGGCTAGCGTTTACACTCGGTCTTTCACTCTTCGACGCGCTCGTACGCGCCCATGTCGTACCCGTCGCCTTGCGGCCGCGCTACCCCGAGGATGTCCTCGTCGGGCGCGCCGTCCGCGGTGCCGGTGTCAATGCATGGTGAACCCGCGCCCAGGCTGTAGTCGCCGTTGTCGGCGTCGAAGAAGAGCGGATTGGATGAAATGTTTCCGGTACCCTCGTAGCCGCCTTCGACGCAAGAGTAGGTCGCAATCGCCGAAGATTCAGATTCCTCATCGTTCCAGATCTCATTCCCGCTGGTCGTCGCCGAGTCTCCCCAAAAAATGCAGTTTATTATGATGGTCGACGTGGAGTTAATGTTTCCCAACCCCCCACCCATTTCGGCCGCATTGCTGGAAAACGTACAGTTGATTACCGTCACCGCATCGCCCCGAGCATACACTCCGCCGCCGCCACCGTAGGTTGTGTTTTCGGCAAACGTGCAATTGGTCACTGTTGCCGAGGCATAATAATTCCACATCCCGCCCCCGAAGTCGTAGCCGGTGTTATTGGTGAACGTGCAGTTGGTTACCGTTGGGGAAGCATAGTAGTTAGCCATACCGCCCCCGGAGAACCCGGCTCTGTTTCCAGAGAATACGCAGTCAACAACCGTCGGAGAGGAATTCCCACAATTGTACATTCCGCCACCATATATGTCCCACACGAAATTCTCAGTGAAGGTGCAGTTGGTAATCACGGACAAACAATCGTAATTGTACATTCCGCCGCCACCACAGTTGACGCCACTTTGGGCAAAGGTGCAATTGCTTATCGTGGGTGAGCATGAGTGATTGTACATTGCACCACCCGAGTCCCCGCCCCATCCGTTTTGAGCAATAAATCCGTCAAGTGTTGCGTCATTGGCGCCGATCACGCAGGAGTGGTGAGCTTCGCC
>DATKVG010000056.1:0-5193 GCA_035530195.1 Bathyarchaeia archaeon
CTCGCCTGCACGTATAAGTCTGGACAACCTTGGAACGCGGTTTAACATGAGGAGCCACGAAAAGGACGCGGGAAAATGCCACGTGCAGGCGAGACGCCCGCACCACAAGTTGCCACGCATATAATTCTGAGACTGCGTCCAAGCTGCCGCACTCCATATCAAATGCCCATATCGGCGTTCAGGCTCTCGAGTTCCTGGCCAATCCAGTTGATAACAGAGCCGACTGTGCCTTCCAGAGGGACAAGTCCGGTCTCGCCGGTGCTCCTGCGTTTGTACTCGATTTGGCCCGCCGCAACGTTGCGCGGGCTTACGATGAGGCGGATCGGAATGCCGAGCAAGTCGGCGTCGGCAAACTGAACGCCGGGCGACGCGTTTCGATCGTCGTATAACACGTCGACGTTGGCCGCGGCGAGCTGTTGGTAAAGGCGCTCGGCGTGATCGCGGACGTCCGGGTTGTCGAGCTTGAGCGCGTTGATATGAACTTGCCACGGCGCGACGGACATCGGCCACTTCGGGCCATACTGGTCGTGGTGGGCTTCGATAATCGAACTGATCAACCGGCCCACGCCAATCCCGTACGATCCCATCACGGGGTGGTGCGACTTGCCCTGCGCATCCGTGAACGCCATGCCCATCGCGGTGGTGTATTTGACGCCGAGCTGGAACGTGTTGCCGACCTCGATGCCTCTGCGCAGGTTGAGCGTACCTGCGCACAGCGGGCATCTCGCGCCGTCCGGCACGCGGCGGATATCCACGGTTTCGATGCCGGGCATGTCGCGGGCGAGGTTGAAATTGATGAAGTGGTAATCCGGCTCGTTCGCGCCGCACACGAGGTTGCCCGATTCCGCGATTGTCTCATCGACCAGCACGCGGATCTTCTCGGGGTCGAGGCCCATCGGCGAAGCGTAACCGGGTACCGCGCCCGCCGCCACAATGCGCGCCTCATCCGCGGGCACGGGCCATTTCCGGATCAGCCTGGCCACTTTCCAGTCGTTCGCCTCGAGATCGCCGCGGATCAGCGCAACAACTAACCGGCCCGAGTGATCGGAATCGTAAAAGACAACTTTGGCGGTCTTTCGCGGCGGGACGGCCAGAAATTCGGTCACTTCCTCGATGGTTTTCTTGCCGGGCGTGTGGACTTTTTCGAGGGGCCGCGCGTCTTCCGGGAACGGTTCGACGCGGCCGGTGGCGACTTCCATGTTGGCCCGGTATGAGCAGGTGTCGCACACCGCAACGGTGTCTTCGCCCACGTCAGTGAGCAGCATGAACGCGTGCGCTCGAAGCCCGCCCATCATGCCCGTATCCGACTCGACCATCTCGACCTGCGGCAGGCCCACGCGGAAGAAGATGTGTTTGTAGGTCTCGCAGCAGCGCATGTAAAACTGGTGGAGATCTTCAAGCGAGACATGAAACGAGTAGGCGTCTTTCATGGTGAACTCGCGCACGCGGATCAGCCCGCCGCGCGACCTCGGCTCGTCGCGAAACTTGGTTTGGATCTGGTAGATAACAAGCGGCAGTTGCGAATAGCTGCTGATCTCGTTGCGCGCCAACGCCACCGCCGCTTCCTCGTGCGTCATTCCCAGCAGCATCCCGTGGCCGGTCCGGTCGTTGAACCGCACCAGTTCCAGCCCCACGGACTGGTACCGGCCCGACTCGTCCCACAGGTCGCGCGGCAGGACCACCGGCATCAGGACTTCCTGGCCGCCCAGCCGGTTCATCTCGTCGCGCAGGATGGCCTCGATTTTGCGCGCGATGCGCATGGCCGGCGGCAACATCGAGTAGATGCCGTTGGCCACCTGCCGCACATACCCGCCCCGCAACAAAAACGCGTGCGACGCCAGCGTCGCCTCGACGGGTTGCTCTTTGTACCGGTTGCCAACCAACTGGCTCATGCGCATTTCAGTGTTCCTTAGATTCGGCGAAGCGGTGGGGTCGCGCTCCCGCGCGACCGCGTCCCTTCACTCGTTCCTCCACCGCCGCCATCACCCGGTCGCACAGGAGCGCGACCCCACCAGATCATTCTCCGCTCTTGATCCACTCGGTGCTAAACACACAGTGGCGGATGCACTTTCCCTGTGGCGTATCGAACGTATAGGTCGCATGCAGCAGGCCGTCCGCCGACTGGATCAGCGACGGGTAGGCAAAACTGCGGCCGATGTCGTCGGACGGTTCCATGGTGCGCTTCCACTTCCAGGTGGCGCCCTCGTCGTCGGACAATGCGGCAGCCAACCGGTTGCGCGAGATCTCGGTGTCGTTGAAGACCATCACCCAGGCGCCGTCGCGCAGCCGGATGACCTCGAGGCTCGACCCGGGATTGGGGATGTCGGTATCGAGCGCGTTCGACCACGTTTCGCCATCGTCAGTCGACGTGCTGAGCATGACGCGCCCTGGATCGCCGCCCGAGTCGCGCAGGTAGGCGTGCAGCATGCCATCATTCTTGCGGACGAGCGTCGGCTGGATCGGCCCCGCGCCGACAATCGGCCCGCTGGCCCGCCAGGTTTCGCCGGCGTCATCCGAGATGCCAACCAGCGAGATGTTGAACCCGTCGTGGTACAGCGGCAACAGGAGGCGGCCCGACGGCAACACCAACGGGTGGATACGCGTCATCCAGCCCATCTCGCGTTTGAGTGGGTCTTTGGCGGCCTCGACGATGAGTTCGGAATACGGCGGCGCATATTCGCCCCACATCCCGCTGTCGATCCGCAATTCTTTGAACTTTTTCTCGAGGATATCAGGAAAATCCGGCCCTGGCTTCAGGTTGATCACATCCTGCCAATCCCATTTCGGCGGGCCGTCGTTTTGAAAATCGGAAGCGCGCCGGTATTTGAGCAGCGCGAACTGCCACTTGTTCGACAGCACCGGTATCCAGAACAACCACAGCCGCCCCTGCCCGTCCACGTGCAACACCGGGTTGCAGTCCGGGAACCCCGGCGTGTCGGCCATCGGGAACACGTCGCTCCACGCTTCCGCGCCGGCTTTCAGGCGCGCGCCCTGGATCTGGACGTCGTCGGCGCTCCGCTCGCCCGACCCGTAAAACCACGCCGCCACGAAGTCGCCGTTGGGGCATTGCACAATGCTGCTGCCGTGGACGTGCTTGCCCTGGAGCGGGAAGATGTTTTGAGTTTGGAACACAGGCTCGGCATACGCCGAGGCAACGGCAAGAATGCCGGCAAGAATCAGGCAACCGATCGCTTTCATGTTCTAACCCTCCGCTTTGTACTCCCAGACTATAAACAAACCGGGACGTAAAATGGTAGGACGACGCGCCAGAAGTCGCGACTTCGCCGATGTCGGCCCCGTGCAGGCGAGACGCCCGCACCACAACGGTCAACCATTGCCGCTAATTGTGATTGTGGCGCAGGCGTCTCGCCTGCATCCCCCTCGGCGTCTTTGCGGCTTGGCGAGAAGCAAATTAAGACTCCCCGGCTTCAAGTCAAATGCGCTATAGTATGTGCGACTGGGAGAAGACGCTATGGTTATCACTCAAAACTTGACTGTATTGGCGTGTTTATGCACGTGTGCGGCGACAATCACTGCGGCAGACGTATTCCCCGGCGAAACGTGGGAAGCACGGCCTGCCGCTGAGCTCGGGATGGACGGTGCGGCCCTGGCGGCGCTGTCGGAATCGCTGGGTGGTCGGGGCTGCGTCATCCGGCGCGGTTACGTGGTGCATTCGTGGGGCGATCAGGCCGAACGCGGCGACTGGGCATCGTCGGCAAAGCCCGTCTTGAGCACGCTGCTGTTTTTTGCCATCCAGGAAGGAAAGCTCGACGGGGTGGACTACCGGCTGGCGGACCTGGGCTGGCCGCTCGCGGAAAAGGACCGGCCGATGGCGTTTGTCCACTTGGCGAACATGATCAGCGGCTACGCCAGGCCCGAGCCTCCCGGCGAAGCGTGGGCGTATAACGATTACGCCATCCAGTTGTATCAGCAGTCGCTGTTCGACCGCGTGTTCAAGGAGCCGCCCCTCGACGCGGCCTGCGCTCCCAATCGCTTGGGCGCGCTCGGGTTTCAGGATGGGCTCAAGTTCCGGTCGAGCAACCGCCGCATGTCGGCGTCGGTGCGCGACTTCGCGCGGATCGCCTGGTTCTGGCGGCACAAGGGCCGGTGGGGCGACCGCCAACTCCTGCCGCGGCGCTTTTTTGACGAATACCAGCGCCCGTACGTCCCCAAAGACCTCCCCGACACCCGCAAGGCCGATACCAACGACTATCTCGGCATCGGCACGTACGGGGGCGGTTCGGACCATTTCAGCCGGTTTGGGCCGGGCATCTACGGGTTCAACTGGTGGTTCAACGCGACCGGACGGCTACACCCCGATACACTAACGTGGCCGGACGCGCCAAAAGACACCTTTATGAGCGTCGGGGCAAGGGGAAACAACTCCGCCGTTATACCGAGCCTCGACCTGGTGCTGGTAAGCGCCCGAGGCGACTGGGGCGAGCTCGAGCCGGCCAACCCCGACAGCAAGTTCAACCGCCACCTCAATCTGCTGGTGTCCGCCGTGCGCGATGGGTCGGCGGCGTCACGCGTCGAGCAATGGGCGCCATTTACGGCGTCATTCTCAAGCGTGCTGCCGCATGAAAACCCGTTCCTGCCCACCTTTTCCGCCACGGTGAACCGGCCCGACGGCACGTCGTTCGAGACGCCGGGCTTCTACGACGGCGAGGGCGCGTGGAAGGTGCGCGTCGGGCCGGACATGCCGGGCAAATGGACGCTGACAACGCATTCGGGCGACTCCCAACTCGACGGGAAGGAGGAGGCGTTCGATTGCGTGGCTGCCACCTCACAGCACGGGCCGCTCCGCGTCGATCCCGATCACCCGCACCATTTCGTCCACGCCGACGGCACGCGCTTTTTCCATCTTGGGTACGAGTGCGACTGGCTGTGGGCGCTGGATATGGACAAGCTCGAGTTGCCGGTAGCCGGGCCGTTTCTGGACAAGCTTGCGGCGCACGGGTTCAACCTCGTTGTGCTGAACGTGTTCGCGTATGACTGCGACTGGCGCAAGGGGACCACCGGCCCCGATGACTACGGCCCGCCCGCGATGTTGCCGTGGCCCGGCCCCAACGACGCGCCCGATCACACGCGGCTCAACCTGCCGTTCTGGCAGCACTACGACCGCATCATCCAGGCCATGTACGACCGCGGCATACAGGCGCACATCATGATCAAGGTCTACAACAAGATGGT
>DATKVG010000057.1:0-6889 GCA_035530195.1 Bathyarchaeia archaeon
TCAATCCGCAGTCTGGAACCTGTCAATCCGCAGTCTGGAACCTGTCAATCCGCAGTCTGGAACCTGTCAATCCGCAGTCTGGAACCTGTCAATCCGCAGTCTGGAACCTGTCAATCCGCAGTCTGGAATCCGGAATCGGCAATCCGAAATCCGAAATTCTTCTATGGCACCCGGACCGGTTTTCCATTTGCGGCGGCGGATCGCCACGCGGCTTCGGTCACTTCGATGGTGCGCAACCCGCATTCGGGCGGCGTCTGCGGCACGTCTTTTCCGAGAATGCAGTCGACGAAATTGGCGTCGGGATTCTTCGAGTATTTGGGCAGCTTCACGTTCACCTGTTTGCCTGTCGCGTTCTGCTGCATCACTCCAGGCACGAGCCCCTGGCGGAGATAAAACGCGCCTTTGCTGCCGACGACCGTCACGTCTTCGTACCAGCCGGGCGCGTTGCCGATGATGCTCATGCTGCCGAGCGCGCCGTTCTCGAACTTCATGGCGAGCGTCGAGTTGATATCGACTTCGGTGCCGAAACAGTCCTGCCACGCCGACACCTCTTTGACTTTGAGGCCGGTGATCCACATCACGATGTCGATCAGATGGCTGCCCGAGTCGTTGATCTGGCCGCCGCACGATTCGGCCCGCCGTTGCCGCCACGTCCCTTTTGTGGCGCGCAGCCATTCCTGACTCTGGATTGCCTGGACGTACTCGACCTTGCCGATTGCACCGCGCGCTATCTGCTCGCGGATATAGCGGAACCCCGGCTCGAAATGACGCTGGTACGAAATCATCAGGACCCGCTTTGCGGACGCCGCTTTTTTGATAAGCGCCTTGGCGTGCTGAATGGTCGACGTCATGGGCTTATCGCTCAGCACGTGCAGGCCCTTCGACAGGCAGTCGCGCGTCTGCTCGTAATGGTAGACGTGCGGGCTCTGCACGACGGTCGCGTCGATCTGCTCGTTCTTGAGCATGTCGCGGTAGTCGGAGTACGTGGGCAGTTTTTCAGCGCCCGGGCATTTTTCATAAAACTGCGCGAGCGACTTCTTGCTCGGGTCGTTTAATGCCACGACCTGCGCCTTGCCCGTCGCGTGCAGCCGGTGCCAATGGCCCGGCGCGATTCCACCTGCCCCTATAAAGCCGATCGGGATTTTCTTTGCCATACCTGTTTCCTCCCACCAATGTATGGCGCCGATGGTAGCAGTGACGAAAAGGCCAAATCAAAGCAACGGAACAGGAGTCAGGAGTCAAGAATGGGTCGTATAGGTCGAATGGGACCTATGGGACCTATAGTGCAGAGGGGAAACCCCCACCACAACTTCCCGCATGATTTATTGTGGTGCGGGCGTCTCGTCTGCAAGAATAAGACCCATACGTCGTATTCGTCCTATACGGCCCATTCCCGTCTACCGCCGCACCAGCACGATCAACCCCCCGAGCACCAACCCTGCCAGTGTCGCAAGCGATGCCGCCAGGCCGGCCAGATAGGAGAGCGGCCGGTACTCGAACACGATCTCGTGCGGGCCGGCCGGCGTGGCTATCCCCCTGAAAATGCCGTTGACGCGCAAGATCGGCACGGGCCGGCCATCGAGTGTTGCGCGCCATCCCGCCATGTCCGTGTCGCTGAGCACGGTGACGCCGGGCTGCGGCGCGCCCGCCTGCACCACCACACGCTCCGGCCGCGCGCTCACTATCCGGCAGTGGACGTCCGGCGGCATGATGGGTTCGGGGGCGTTTGTTCGCGGCTGGAACGGCGCCAACAGTTCGGCCAGTTCCGTATAGGCGGGGCTGTCTCTGTCGACCACACACATCCGGCCGGCAGGGAAACCTTCCGCGGCCAGGATGTCCGCGGCAGCGGCCACACCTTCGGCCATTCGCCACGTGGGCGTCCAGTACGCGCGCGGCAACGCCTGCCGGTTGATAAACAGCCGCGCGGCATCATCGGTTTTCACCTCGCGCAACGGCGGCCCCGGCCGCGCCCATTGGCCCGCGTAGAGCGGCCCGTCCGGCGCCGCCAGCACCGCCCGCACCGCCATGTAATTCAACAGAAACGGCGACAACGCCTGCGGCGACACGCCAGTCCGGCTTTTTTCCGGCTCAGCGCCTGTTTCGGTTCTCCCGAGCCGGCGCCACCATACCGTCTGCTCGTGGGTAAGCGGCAACAGCCCGTCGGCGTTATTGATGAGGGGAAACAGCATGCCGGTGTTCGAGGGGAGGCTGAAATCGAGGACGTGGCCCGACACCACCACGCGGGCCTCGAGCGCCTGTTCTTCCGCCGCGCGCAGGCTGCTCGAGTACCTATTGTACCAGGAGTCGGCGTCCTGGTATGGATGCGTGTATGCGTTGGCGCCCGAGGCGGTCAGGTCGGCGAACATCACCGCCGCCGTGGCCACGCCCGCAGCGACCGACACCCATCTGAACCGCAGTAGAACCACCGGCGCCATCAGCAGCAAAAACACCAGCACCCGCCCGCGCGACGGCGCCGTGGTTGCATAGAGCAGCGCACCCGAACAAAGAACCACCACAAGCGCCGGCAAGCCCACGCGGGGCGGCCGTTCCATGCCATTGGAAATCATCAGCCGGTCGAACCCGAGCGCCGCGAGCGCTGCCAAAGAAAACAACAGCGGAAACAGGAGGTGCCCACGGTGGAACGGCGCCGGCAACTCGAGTGCCGCGGCCCCCACGGCCAGTGCCGATACCACCGCAAAGAACAACGCATCCCGCCTCGCCCGCAGGTGAAAGAAAGCCGCGGGCGCGGCCAGCAACGCTATCGCGCCGAGGTAACCAACCTGCGGCAAGCTGCCGGGCCGCGGCGTTATGATGTGGGCCAGCAAGTCGTTCACCGAACCCGGCAGTTGCCCGTGCATCTGCGGGGCAAAAATGACGCCCAGCGGGTCGTCGAGCGACCAGGCCCACACCAGCGTCGGCGCCCACTGAACCGCGCTCAGGCCCAACCCAACCAACGCGATCAACATGAGGCCTTCCACCCGGTGCAAGACGGCCCGGCCGCGGTAAGGCCGCCACGAGTCCAGGCGTTGCGAAAAAAACACCAGGTACAGCGCGTACAGCCCTGCAAGCAGCAAAAACGCCGCCGCTATCGCCGACGCACCGGAAAGGATCAACAGCCCCGCCGAGATCCCGGCCAGCGCCGCGTTCTCATGCCGGAAACTGTCTCCATACTGCCGCAGCGCCCAGAACAGCAACGGCGCCCACGCCAGCGCCGCCACCGCCGACGGATGACCCGCCACCGCCGAAGCCGCGCCGGAAAATGCGTACGCCACGCCGCCAAGCGCCGCCGCCACATAACCCGCCCCCAGCGACCGCACAAACAGCGCGAAAAACAGCCCTGCCAACGCCAGGCACGTGAACCCGTGCAGCGCCATCGCCGTCTGAACCGGCACGAAGGCGAAAATGAGGTGCAGCGGTTGGAACACCACGCAGGACGGGTTGGGTTGGAACGGGGTGCCGCACAACTGCTTGTCGTTCCACAGCGGCACCTCACCCAACCGGATCCGGCCAAAACCGTAGTGAAACGCCGGGTACACGTCCTGGTAGAGGGTCGCGTTCTCGTACCCGGCCGCCACCACCGCCGGGCTGACCTGCGTGTGCAGCCAAAACAGGGGCGACGCCGCTACAAAGACAACCGCGAGAAAGAAGAAAGCACGGGATGAGTAACGCACGGCATCCCGGGATCCCATTGTGTTTATCCGAGCATTTCGCGCACGGTTACCCGGCGCCGTTCTTCGGCCGACCGGACCGCGGCGTACGTCGCGGCCAGGCTGTTGAGATTTCGGCTGCCGCTGGTTTCCGGCTCGACGCCCGTGTCCAGCGCCTCCCGGAACAACTCGAGAAGGCGAGCCTGATGCACGTTGGGCATAGCAACCAGTTTTACCGGCTCTTTCTTGTCGGGCGGCGAACCCAGAAACACGCCTTCGTTATCCCAGATCAGCGAGGCGCCGCTGCCTTCGATTCGCCACGTCCCGTTCCAACTGGTGTCAATGCCCGTCGAAACCCAACTGGCAAAATAATTCACCGCCACGCCGTTTTCCATCTCGATCAGCGCCATGACGGTGCCATCTCCTTTGTACCAGTTCCACGGCGCATTGATGCTGACCGCCTCGATCGAATGGATGTCGCTATCGAGGATGGCGCGGATCAGGTCGAAATGGTGGATGCTCATATCGAGCACCAGCGGATACGGCATCGTCTCGCGGAACCCGCTGAACCGCGGCCCCTTGTGGAACGAGATACCCACGTAACCGACGTTGCCCAGCGCCCCCTGCTGCACCAAGTGTCGGGCCGTCTGGGCCGCCGGCTGATACCGGTAATTCTGCGCGATCATGAGAATCCGCCCGTATTTTTGGGCGCAGGCCGCCAACGCCTTGGCGTTCTCGATCGTGTCGGCCATGGGTTTTTCCGCCAGCACGTCCAGCCCGCGCTTCATCGCCTTGCAGCAGATGTCTTTTCGGAACTGTTGCGGCGTCACATCGAGCAGCGCGTCGGCTTTCGTGGCCTCCAGTGCATCCTCGAGCTTTGTAAAACACTGCTTCCTGGGAACGCCGTATTTCTTTGCCGCCTCGTGCAGGATTTCCTCGTTTATGTCGACGTATGCAACGGCTTTCCATTGATTGGATTCCGCGACACGCTGTGTCCACTCCGAGCCCATGCCGCCGACACCAACCTGAATGATCCGTTTCAAACAACCATTCTCCTCGTCCCGTTGCCTTTCTGTTCTTGAACCTGTCGTTAAAGCAACAGATTATGCTAACATTCCATGCAGTTGTGTGTCTATTGCGCCCGCGCGCGCGGGGGTTTGAACCCTGCCCGGTTCCCGGCAGTCGCCTCCCTGCGGTCGCGTCCGTGCGATCGCCGAGCCTCCGCGCACGTACTGCACCTGAAAAGAAGGAACGTACGAAGTGAACGAATTGCACCTCCGGCGGCTCGACAGCTACCACCCGTTCCCCGGGCCCGTCGTCCTCGTCATCATGGACGGCATTGGCATCGGCAAACGCGACGAGTCCGACGCCGTTTTCTTGGCCAACACGCCCGTGATGGACACACTGTTCCGCGAGCCGCTGTTTACCACGCTTAAGGCCCACGGAAAAGCCGTCGGACTGCCTTCCGACGATGATATGGGCAACAGCGAGGTTGGCCACAACGCGATTGGCGCCGGCCGTGTCTTTGCCCAGGGCGCAAGGCTCGTGAATGAGGCCATCGCATCGGGAACAATCTGGGGCGGGCCCGCCTGGAAGAGCGTCATGGATCAGGCCCGGGCCGGGGGCACGGTGCATTTCATCGGCCTGCTGTCGGACGGCAACGTACACAGCCATATCACCCAGCTTATGGGCATGCTCGAACGGTGCGCAACGGAGAACGTCGAGCGCGTGCGCGTACACATCCTGCTCGACGGGCGCGACGTCGGCGAGAAGTCCGCGATGGACTACGTCACCCCACTCGAGGCCAGGCTGGCGGAGTTGGGTGTCGGCGGCAAGGACTATCGCATCGCGTCGGGCGGTGGCCGGATGGTGACCACGATGGACCGGTACGGGGCCAACTGGCAGGTGGTCGAGCGGGGATGGAAAGCGCACGTGTTGGGAGAGGCGCGGCCGTTTTCGTCGGCCGCCGAGGCCATCCACACCTATTACGATGAAGACCGTGCCATCACCGACCAGTACCTTGACAGCTTCGTCATCGTCCAGGACGGCATACCCGTCGGGACCATCGAAGACGGTGACGCCGTGATTTTTTTCAACTACCGCGGGGACAGGGCCATCGAGATTTCGAGGGCGTTCGATGAGGACCATTTCACCGAGTTTGACCGCAAGCGCAGGCCCGATGTTTTCTACGCGGGCCTGATGCAGTACGACGGCGACGCCATGATCCCGAAAAACTTCCTCGTCCAGCCGCCCGCCATCGACAGAACCGTCAGCCAGTTCCTCTGCGCCAACGGCGTCACCTCGTTTGCCGTGTCCGAGACGCAAAAGTACGGCCACGTCACGTATTTCTGGAACGGCAACAACTCCGGGTACGTGTGCGAGCAGCTCGAGAAATTCGTCGAGATACCGTCGGACCGCGTCGTGTTCAACCAGCGCCCCTGGATGAAAGCCGCCGAAATTACCGACACCACGCTCGACGCCGTAGCTTCCGGCAAATACAAGTTTATCCGCCTTAACTACCCCAACGGCGACATGGTCGGCCATACCGGCGACATCGCCGCCGTCCGGATTGCTGTCGAGACCGTGGACTTGTGCCTGGCGCGCCTGCTGCCGGGCATTGAAACGGCGGGCGGCGTGTGCGTCCTGACCGCCGACCACGGTAATGCCGACTGCATGTTTACGGAGATAAAAGGCCGGCGCGAGCCGATGGTGGCGCATACGTTGAACCCCGTGCCGTTCGTCGTGAAAGATTTCTCCGGCACAAACAAGCTGACCTTAGAAACCCCCGCCGCTCCGGGCATCAGCCATATCGCCGCGACTCTCATTGAGCTGCTGGGATTTGAGAAGCCCGAAGACTACGACCCGTCGCTGATACGCATCGGCTAGTCGCCTGAACGGATACCGCCCCTAGCAGCCCGTGCCGACGCCGTCCGCTTCGCTTGTTAGTTCAGCAATGGTGCCAAAACGGTTTTTCGTGGTGTGGAAACCCGTTTGCGCGGAAAGGGCCGTCCTGAGGTTTTGAATGGCGGTTGTTTCGTTCGCCTGCATCCGCGACCGCAGCAGGGAGGGCAGCGCGATCGCGGCAATGATGGCAATAACCGAGATCACTGCCATGAATTCAATTAAGGTAAACCCGCCCCGCGTCTTCATCCCGTAACTCCAGCCCGCTTGCTCTCACAGGCCTCACCATACTATATCGGTTGTCTCGTCTATATACAAGTGGGGGGGGGGGGGGGGGGGGG
>DATKVG010000058.1:0-5260 GCA_035530195.1 Bathyarchaeia archaeon
CACGCACGCCGCCGCCTACCTCTGGGGCGACAAACTCTCGGGCCTCGTCGGCAAATGGCAATCCCTGCAACGCGAAGCCCTCGGCCGGGCCATGCTCACGCATCTCGCCCACCCCGCGCTCGGCGGCCTACCCGATGCCGCGCGGTCGTTGGATGAAAACGTCTCACGGATGAAGGAGTTAAACGAGCAATGCCGGAACGCACGTTAAAAGACCTCATCAACAGGCTTCATGATCTGGACGAAGAAGGCGCGGCATGGCGGCCGTTCGAGAACGCGATGCCGGAGCTGCGCGAGCGCCTCGCCGATCTCGACGCGCAATGGCGTCGTCTGCCCGCACCGCTGGTGGTCGTATTGGTCGGCGGCACAGGCGTGGGGAAATCGACCTTGCTCAACGCACTCGCGGGCAGCGCCATCGCCACGTGTGGCGATGAGCGGCCAACCACGGAGACGCCCACGGTATATCTCCCGCCGGGCGCGGCACGGCCCTTCGGGCCTGCGGACTACGTTGAGAGTCCCGCACTGCATGAACTCGTGTTGATCGACACGCCCGACACGGATTCGATCAAGACCGAACACCGCGCGCTCGTCGAAACCTTGCTGAGCCACGCGGACGTCATTCTCTTCTGCGCGACCCAGGAGAAGTACAAAGACGAAAAGAGTCTCCGCCTCCTCCGGCCGATTCGAGGCGAGCGCACGATCGTATGCGTGCAAACGCACGCCGATGAGGAACAGGATATCCGCGAGGATTGGTTGAACACGCTCGAACAAGAAGGCTTTGCGGTCGAGTCCTGTTTTCGCATCAGCGCCACGGCGGCCTTTGCCCGCGCGGGAGATGGTTTTGAGTTCGCCGATCTCGAACGCTATCTCAAAGAGAAACTCCCGCCCGAACGAAGAAGCATCAAGGAACGCAACCTTGCCGGCGCTATCCAGGGCACCCTCGACACGCTCGATGCACAACTCGAAGGCAAAGACGCCGACCTCAACGCGCTGCACGAACGCCTGGCCGGGCTTGAACTGGAGATCGCCGATTCGACCCTCGCCGAACTACGCCGCCGCGTACTCGACGCACCGCCGGTATGGATCACCGCACTGGCCGACGCCGTAAGCGAACGCGCCTTCGGTCTTGTCGGAACGCTCTACCGCGTGCTCCACTGGACCCGGATGGCGCCGGGCAAGATCATCGGTTCCCTATCGCCCGCCGGACTGCTTCGCTCCGCCACGGCGCGCGGCGACGCCACCGGCGTATCCGCGAAATGGGCCGGCGCGAGCGAAGATTTCCTCGGGGTTCTAGCGGATCGTTTTGGCAAGGAACACGCCGAAGCCAGCGCGTACCTCGCGCGCAGCGGTTTTCACGCCCCCGGATTCGCCGACTGGAAAGACAACTACATCGGAGAACTGCGCCGGCGTCTCGACACCTACCTAAGCCCGCTGCAACAACGTCTCGAACGCTGGGCACGCGCCCTCAGTTACGGGCTCGCCCTCCTCGAACTGGCATGGCTCGCCCCATTCCTCATCACCGTCGGCGGCCCGATCATCCGCCACTACTGGAACACGTTCGCCCATTGGCAACAAGGCGTCCCACCCGAAGGCTTCTACCTCGAACAAACCCTCGCCCTCTTCGCCACCGTCATATTCGTCGAACTCATCTTCTTCACCTACCTAGTCCGTTCCGCAGGCCGAAGGTTGCGAAAGCGTTGCCTACGCGACATCGAAGGAGGATTGAAAGACGCCGGCTTCGGCTTCGAAAAAGAACGCGCCGAGATCCAACTGATCATCGAGCAGATCCAAACCGTCGCGTCACTGCGCCGAGAGTCCGAGAACTTGTGAACAAATACAAGAAACGCGTCATTCTCGCGAAAGAATGATTACGAACCCGAAGTAACCATTCAGTCACGGGAGTGTGACTGTTTGGAGTGCGGCGGCAACGACGCCGCTTTTCCTCCGCTTCCATCGAGGACTTCACACAATTCCAGGAAAAGCGGCGTCGTTGCCGTCGCACTCCAAATGGATTCCGCGGGTGCCATCGATAACTGAACGGTTACAACCCGAAAAGAATCTTCCTTGACATTAGGGGTAGGCGTGTGGGTATAGTACGTCTAACGAAGTAGTCTGTAAAAAGACGTGCTAAGTAGTTGGGGCACGTTCACGGTGGCTGCACGTAGGAAGCCACCCGGCGTGGTTAACACGGTTCGAACAGCGGGTGTAGTTTGCCGTTGCGGAAGTGGGCGCGATGGTGTCTCACGCAAAAACGGTAAGACGCAGTTCACGTCTCATCTCTTTCGCTCTGTCCCTGAATCTTTGTGGCGGAGCTTCATTGCCACGAACGCAGCAAGGCACGAAGGATAACCCGGGGGGAATGCCACGCGCCGCTTCGCCTATGCCGCACTTCCATTTCGACACCCGTCAGGGGCCAAGCACCAGGGCTATGGCCGTCACCCCGAGGGCAGTGACCGTCACCCCGAGGGCTGTCACCGTCACCCCGAGGGCTGTCACCGTCATGCTGAGGGGAGTAGCCGTCATGCCGAGGGGAGTAGCCGTCATGCCGAGGGCTGTCGCCGTCACGCCGAAGCGAGTCGCCGTCATGCCGAGGGGAGTCGCCGTCTCGCCGAGGGCCATTTGGCTCATTCCAGACACGCAGAAGCACGGATAACCCGTATGAGACAAACAACTTATCGAGGAGGTAGACACAATGGCTGATTATATTCCAGGAGATGAGGCAGGAAAGATTCACTGGCTGGGCGTCTTCGCGCCATGGATCGGCGCCAACGGCGCGACCCATGGATTTTCACCCGCTGAGATCACCGATTTTGTCGCGACGGCTGCGCTGGCTCCGGTGGAGGTCGATAACTACCTGAACGCGCAGGCCGCTGCCCGCACTGCGCTTGCCACCAAGCACACCGCCATCAACACGGCCATCGAACAGGCCCGCGACTTCGCACAGCGGCTACAGAACGACCCCAACACGACCGACGCCGACCGCGCCGCGGCAGGCATCACCATCCGCGACACCGAACCGACGAAGTCCGACGAGAATGACATCTTGACGACCCCGGCGCCGCTCCTCAAGCTCAATTTCAGCGTACGACGCCAAGTCACCATCCATTGGGGGCCGAACCCAGGCGACGAGCGCCACAACGGACGCCCCGCCGGAACCATCGGCTGCGAAGTCCAGGCCGCCCTCGGCGGTATCCCGACGGACGAGTCGCTGTGGGTCCCGTTCGACGTCGACACCCAATCCCCTCTGATCCACGTCGTCGACGAGACCACGCCCAAAACGTACGCCTACCGCGCACGCTACGTCAGCAAAAGACTCAAGCACGGACCCTTCGGCGATCCCGCCGTATGCACCGTCACCGTGTAGGCTGTGAGAATGAGGCAAGAATCTGTCCGCAATGTAGAAGCGGCTTCCAGCCGCTTCGATGCGGCAAGATGCCGCATCTACGTGGGTGCCTCCTCGCGCAAGGAACAATAGACAATGCCTGACTACATTCCAAGCAAGGAAACCGCCCGGATCCGGTGGCTGTGGAACTTGATGGTGTGGCTGGCCGACAACGGCGCCGTCAACGGCCTGTCGCACGGCTTCACCATCGAGGAGATTTGTGAGTTCTACTTTACGGTCTTCCAGGCGAAGTTGGCCGCCGACAACAGCGTGGCCCAGCAGGCCGCCGTACGCGCCGCGCTCGTCACCAAGAACACCGCCGTCCACACGGCCATCGTAGAAGCCCGCGACTTCGCACAGCGGCTACAGAACGACCCCAACACCACCGACGCCGACCGCGCCGCGGCAGGCATCACCATCCGCGACACCACCAGAACGCCCGAGGCCCTCGACGACATCTTGACGACCCCGGCGCCGCTCCTCAAGCTCAATTTCAGCGTACGCCGCCAAGTCAGCGTCCATTGGGGGCCGAACCCAGGCGACGAGCGCCACAACGGACGGCCCGCCGGAACCATCGGCTGCGAGGTCCAGGCCGCCCGCGGCGGCATCCCGACGGACGAGTCCCTGTGGATCCCCTTCGATGTCGACACCCAATCCCCTCTGATCCACGTAGTAGACGAAACCACATCAACAACCTACGCCTACCGCGCCCGATACGTCAGCAAAAAACTAAAGCACGGCCCATTCAGCGACCCAGCAATCTGCACCGTAAGCGTGTGAGAGCGTAAGAAAACGAACATGGATGGACAGGAGGATAAGCAGGATATGAAGAGATGCAAGGAAATAATCCTGCAAATCCTGTCCATCCATGTTAAGAAGAAGAAAGAGGGGGTGACAGAATGACGCGCCACCTCGCTGCCGTCCACGAAGGAAAAGGCAACATCGAACTCGAATATCGAGTAGCAGCCGTCAACGCTGCCGGAACGAGCGTCACAAGCAATACGGTGGTGGCGGCGCCATAGGCACGGGATGAAAGAACGTGAATAGGAAAAGGGACTGATGTAATGCCGCGATTTCCAAAACGGGAAACGGTTGAGGAATACCGAATTGAGGAGAGATAAAGTGGATACCAAGTACTCGCGTAGATATCGTTTGGCCTCGTGTTTCCTGTGTTTCGCTACAGGCATCTTCTTGCTCCTGCACGTTTGCTGCCTCGATGCATGTGCCGAATCCACTATCCCAGAACAAGCAAAAATTGCCAAGGAGCAACGCGACGCAGGAGACAAGCTGCGTGCGACCGCCAAGAATCTACGCACGTTTCACTGGAATGACACCACAGGAATACCTGATTTCGTTGCCGCGGATGAACTCCCTTCTGAAACTGCAAAGAAGAGCGCCAAGCTCGAGGATCAGGCTTTTGATTTTCTCAACGAGCACAAGACCCTGTTCAAATTGAAAGATGCGCGAAAGGAATTCAAGATAGCCCGCAAGACGGTTGGCCCCACAGGATTCCAGCACTTGCGCCTGGAACAGATGTATGCCGGGCTACCCGTCTTCGGGGCGGGGCTCGTGGTACACAGTGACGCTTCCGGAAGTGTCCGGGCTGTCAATGGCGCTTTCTTGCCTGGTATTGATCTTGACATCAAGCCCTCGCTGACCCCTGAAGAAACTTCTGCCATTGCCTTTCCCAACCTTGATTACTCCTCAGCCCTTTTGGAACCGCCAATCCTTGGGGTGTTTGACCCGAGATCCGTGAATCAGTCCGGGATTCCCACACTCGCATATGATTTCCGATTGAGCGTCGATCGCTATCTCGTTGATGCGCACACTGGAGCAATATTGTTCAAATACTCCACAACTACTGGCCTTGGGGTGCTGACC
>DATKVG010000059.1:0-11504 GCA_035530195.1 Bathyarchaeia archaeon
AGGTTGTGTAGACTACACATTTTCGGCTGCAATGGCTGGCAATGAGGGGCAGTAAAATTAATGCTTGCAAAATAATCGATGCTGCCGTATAATAGGTGTCATCAAGAGGTTACAGCCTAGGCTGGTGGTGTAGTAGCGATGTCAAGTAGGTTTTGACATGCAAGGGGTCGGCAGTTCGAGTCTGCCATCGCCCACCATTCTTAAATTTAAGCTGAACTGCGAGTTACGCGGTACCCGCCAGACCTCGCCCTCGTCGGGCATCTGGACCGGCCGGGTTGATGGGCTGTTCATCTCAAGCGACAGATGTGTGCGGACCAATTGTAGTGTTCGACGTATGCCGCGAGAATACGCTTCAGATGCGCCTCGCTCACACAATCATGTGGTCGAGGCATTCTCACCTGATGCGGCCGTTCAATCGCTGCGAGTTACCCCTCATCTTATGTAGTTCCAGAGGGTAGCGCGTTGCTTTTGGGCAATGACCGCGAATGGATGCCAATAGACCCAAACCTCCAAGAATCCATTCACGTGCATTCGCGGCGGAAATCCGGAGACAACATGCGGAATTCGGGGGCGTGGGTTGAGGCTTGGGGAGGTCGACGATCAGCCTGCGGAAGAGTTTAACAACGCGACTTTCGAAGCTCAACGCTTGTTTTCAACTTATTCGCCGTCGGGATCGAGATCTTTTTCCAGTGAGCGAACCGCAGTCACAGGGTTGGGCGGCGCGGTGGGGTCGCGCTCCCGCGCGACCGTTATTGTGCTGCGGGCGTCTCGCATGCATTGACCGTCGGGACGCCCCCCGGCAGGTGTGGGGGGTGTCCCGCTTTTTTCTGCGGTCACATGCTCGACCGCGTGTTGTGCGGGCATCTCGCCTGCACACAATCAGCCGCGGTAGAAATTGAGGATGTCGAGGATTTCCCGGACGGCATTTCCGAGGCCGATGAAGATGGCTTGTGCGGTAATGTCGTGGCCCGTGTTGACTTCGCGTCTGCCGGCGCCGTGACGAAACACAATTACGACGACGGACTGCCAGGATCGATGAGGTATTTCATGTTGCGAATGCGGACAACCTGCGGATGCTTCAAGAACGTTGTTGACAGTGCAGTGCAGTTGGTAAGATAGCGGCGGCTGGAATAAACCCGTTGGAGGGCAAGTCGTATGAGTGAGCATGCCGCCGTTTTACCCGAACAGGAGAGCCGGGTCGTCGAGGCACTGGACAAGTTGTATGAGTTCGAGCGCGAACCCGTATCGGACGACAAGCTGCAGCCGGGTCGTCATTTTGCGGGTATGTTCAGTGGCGAACACGTTGCCGGAACGGAGTTTGTGATTGGGGCGATGTTCGTGAAATGGGGGGCGTCGCCACTCGATATTTTCGTGGGCCTGCTGCTGGGCAACCTGTTGGCCGTTCTGACGTGGACGTTTGTGTGCGCGCCGATTGCGGTGCGTACGCGGCTGACGCTGTACTGGTACCTGCGGCAGGTGGCGGGCCCGGCGACGACGACGATCTACAATGTTCTCAACGCGGTCCTGTTCTGTATTTTGGCGGGCTGCATGATCACGGTTTCGGCGTCGGCCGTGCGAATACCGTTCGGGATTCCCGAACAGACCGGGGTGATACCGACGGACATCCGGTTCGTATTTGTGGTTGTAGCGGTCGGCGCGGTGGTGGTAACGCTGGCCATTCTGGGGTTCAAACGGCTGTCGCAGTTCGCTGAAGTGTGTTCGCCATGGATGTTCTTGATGTTCATGGCCGGGGCGATCGCGATGCTCCCCACGCTGGCGGGCCCCAGCGGGATCCACAGCCTGAACGACTTCTGGGTGATCGCGTCGCAAAAAGTGTGGACCGGCGTCAACCCGGAAGGCATCAAGGCAATCGGCTTCTGGCACGTGGCGGCGTTCGCGTGGATCTGCAACCTGGCGATGCACGCGGGGCTGTCGGACATGGCGGTGTTTCGGTACGCGCCGAAATGGTCTTACGGCCTGTACTCGGCGTTCGGGATGTTTCTCGGCCATTACCTGGCGTGGATCTGCGCGGGCATCATGGGCGCGGCGGCGGCCATCATCGTGCAAAAGAGCCTGCTGGTACTGGACGCGGGCGCGGTGGCGTGGCAGGCGCTGGGCGTGTCGGGCATCATCTGCGTGATCCTGGCGGGCTGGACTACGTCAAACCCGACGCTGTACCGGGCGGGGCTGGCGCTCCAGGCGGTGACGCCGGGCTGGCCGCGCTGGCTGGTGACGCTGTTTGTGGGCGCGGTGACCACGCTGATCGCCTGCTCGCCGTTCGTGTTCAATTACCTTCTTAATTTTGTAGGCATTTACGGGCTGTTGCTGATGCCGGTAGGCGCCATCGTTTTCGTTGAGCACTGGATCTTCCCGAAAATCGGGTTTACCCAGTACTGGGTGACGAAGAAGAAGCTCATGGTAAGCTGGCCGGCCCTGGGAAGCTGGGGCATCGGCATGGCCGTGGCGTTCTACCTGAATTGGTCGGGCACGCTGCACCTGTTCTTCCTGTTTGTGCCGATCTGGCTGCTGACCGCCGTCCTCTACATTGCGTTTTCATCCGTGGCCGGCGCGCGAGAAAAGCTGCCCGAGTTGCCACAACCAAAACCGCGGCCTGCGGCGCCCGCGCCTGTCAGACAGTTGAAGGCATATAGCGGCCTTTTCTGGGTAACGGGCATCGTGTCGGCGGCTTGCCTGGCGATCTGTATTCTCTGGCCGATCGGGGTGTTTTTGGCCGGTGCGGACGGGTACGTGGAGCGGCTCGCTGCCTTCAAGATGTACCTTATCTGGCCGACGCTGCTGTATTTCATCGCCGGCACCGTGTGGTACATCCGCTACGAAAAAGAATCGGCCTGACGCGGCGGCGCACTGATTTTTGCGTGCTTCCTCTGCGCCTCCTTCCGCACCGGTCTTGACAAAAAGGCGCGGCCAGCGCCTCAAATCATCTTTGGCCCGCCGGTTCGGCCGGTTGCTACCCTTGGCAAAACGAATAAAGGCGCCCGTACAAGGTAATCCCTCACTGGAGGTTGTAGCGTATGGACATGAGGGCACTGCAGGAAAGCCCGCGGGTGGCGGCGATGCTGGATCAGGTAAGAAAAATGATGGAGAAGCCGGCGCCGCGCCAAGTGCCGTCGGAAGTCTGGCGGCGAGCGCGAAGCGCAATTGCGCTGTTTTTGCTCCTTATGGGCGGCGGTTTCACGGCATTTTCAGCCGTTATGATTTCTGTCGCCGACCCGCCAGACAGTAGACAATACCTGCTTCTTTCTTTACTCATGCTAAGCCCGCTAGTGATGGCTCTTGTGGGGCTTCATTCGCTGATCGTGACGCGTAAGGTGTTGTCGAGGGGGCGTTTACACAAGGGCAGGGTGGTTGCGGTTAGACCTTTGCCGGCAAGGATCAACGGACGGACGTTCTTCTCTGCGGCGGTCGAATTCGAGGGGCCCGGCGGCGGCAGGATCCGGGGTAAGGACACCATTGACAACTGGAGTTCGGAGTATTTCCTCATGGCGCGCGATGCGGGGGAGGATGTGGAGGTGATCTACGCGCCCAACTCGATAGGCAAAGTCTTATTGCCGATGAAGATGGCTATTGGTAACCGCTACGATTAAATGGCCGCAGGCTCGGCCTCGAAACGCCACGCCAATGCGCGGAGACGGCTCACAAATCCCGCTGATACGCGCGCACGTATGCGCGGCGCACGTATGCGCGGCGCACATATGCGCGGCGCACAGCTTGCAACACAGGCTTTCCCCGAATAAACTGTTGCGTCCAGTGTACAAAGTGTTCAATGGAAGGCCGGAACGTATGGTATCGGACGAAGTAGCGATTCTTCATCAGGCGATCGGCGGCAACCCTGCCGCGTTCGAATCGCTCGTCCGTACCTATCAGAAAAAAGCCTATATTGTCGCCTACGGATTCGTTGGCAACCGGGAAGATGCGGTCGATCTCGCCCAGGAATCGTTTGCCCGCGCCTTCAAAGCCTTGAACCGGTTCGACGAATCCCTGCCGTTTTACCCCTGGCTGCACCGGATCATCCGCAACGTGTGCCTCAACTTTCTGCGCAAGAAACGGCGGCACGGCGAAATCTCGCTCAACGACCTGGCGGACAGAGGGTACGATCCTCCCGACAACGAGACGCCCGACCGAACCGCGGAGCTGGCCGAATTGAGCAAGGCCATTTCCGCCGCGATATTTCAACTTCCCCATGACCAACGGGAAATCCTTGTATTGAGGCATCTGCAGGAGATGTCTTATGCCGAAATTGCCACATGCCTCGGAATACCCCAAGGCACCGTAATGTCGCGCCTGCATTCGGCGCGCATAAACCTGCGCGGGCTGCTCGAAGAGGTGAAAGAGTCTTCGCTCGGGCCGCGTAAGGAGGACTGATCATGCCGAATGAATGCGACCAGTTCCAGCCGATGATGTCGGGCCACTTGGACGGCGAGCTCGATGAAAAATCCGGCGAAAAGCTTCAGAAACACCTGGCTGAATGTCCCCGGTGCAGCGCCGAATATCAGAAACTGGCCCGGATCGTGGCCGCCTCCGACCGCCTCCGGCTCGAGATCCCCCCCGACGAAGTCTGGGATTCGTTCCTTGCCGGAGCCTACAACAAAATCGAACGAAAGACGGGCTGGGCGGCGTTTGTCGTGGGGGCCGTGGCGCTGGTGGCGTTGGGCATTTGGCTTTTCATGATGGAGCCGTGGGCGTCGGCCCTGGTGAAGATTCTGATCGCAGTCCCGGTGGTGGGGCTGCTGATTATTTTCGTTTCGGTGCTTCGCGAAAGGCTGTTCCTGGCAAAAGTCGACCGCTATAGCAGGGAGATTCAGCGATGATCATCGTCACCTCGTCCACGATCGCCGGCATGCGCATTGTCCAGTCGCTCGGGCTCGTCTACGGCAACACGGTGCGCTGTCGCCATGCCGGCAAGGACATTATGGCGGCGCTGCGAAACCTGGTGGGCGGCGAAGTCCCCGAATACACCAAAATGCTCGCCGAGTCGCGGGAACAATCCCTTGACAGGATGGCGCTCCGCGCCGAAGAACTCGGCGCAAATGCCGTCGTCGACGTGCGATTCACGACATCAGCCATCATGCAGGGCGCTTCCGAACTGCTTGCCTACGGCACAGCCGTTCTCGTTGAACCGGAAAAAGAAGACTGACGCGGCGCCGATGCCGCTTCCACGCCACCGCGCCAATCGCCTGACCTGGAGCCGAAATCTACGCAAGACGCGCAGAGGTCGGAAGATTCCGATGGGGGGCTTTTGCTTTCAACGCCGGTGCCGGGTATACTTTCCTTTATCGCTGCCCGAAAGATTCCTATTCTCTTAAGGATACGCTTGTATGGTAATTGTGATGGCCTCCCGCAAGCAGGAGGATATCGACTATGTGGTCGGTAGAATCGAGGAATTGGGCTACAAGGCCCACCTGATTGTCGGGACGAACCGGACCGTTATCGCGGCGGTGGGCGACGAGCGCGGTAAATTCCGGCTGCAGTCGCTCGAATCGTTGCCGCACGTCGAGAAAGTCCTGCCGATCCTTCAGCCGTTCAAGCTGGCGGGCCGCGAGGCGCACGAAGAAGACACGCGGGTGCGGGTCGGCCCGGTGACCATCGGCGGGGGCCAGTTCTGCGTGATAGCGGGCCCGTGCAGCGTTGAATCCCGGCAGCAGATTTTCGAGACGGCCCATGCGGTGAAGCAGGCCGGCGCAGCCATCCTACGCGGCGGCGCGTATAAGCCGCGGACTTCTCCCTACGCGTTCCAAGGGCTCGAGGAGGAGGGGTTGCGCCTGCTGAAGGAGGCGTGCGCCGAGACGCGCATGCCGTTCGTCACGGAAGTGATGACGTGCGAGCAGGTCAACCTCGTGGCCGAATCCGCCGACATGCTTCAGATCGGCGCGCGCAACATGCAGAATTTCAGCCTGCTCAAAGAGGTCGGCCGAACCGGGAAGCCGGTGCTGCTCAAACGCGGGATGATGTCGACCATCAACGAGTTTCTGATGTCGGCCGAGTATGTCTTGTCCGAAGGGGGCAGGGACGTGGTGCTGTGCGAGCGGGGCATCCGAACGTTCGAAACCGAGACACGCAACACGCTCGACCTCAGCGCGGTCCCGCTGCTGAAAAAGCTTTCGCACCTGCCGGTATTTGTCGATCCCAGCCACGCCACCGGCCATTGGGACCTCGTTACGCCGATGGCCAAGGCCGCCGTGGTTGCCGGGGCGGACGGGTTGCTGATCGAGGTTCACCCGCGGCCGGAAGAAGCTTTTTCGGACGGCGCGCAGTCACTGAAACCGGCGAAATTCCTCCAGTTGATGAAAGATATCGAACCGCTCGTGCATCTCGCGGGCAAGACCCTTTGAGGCGGCCTTATGCCTGAAGACGAACTCAATCAGAACGAAGCGGACGCGGAGGTGGAGGCCGAAGATCTCGAAGGGGTCGAGATGCTCGGCCGTGAAGAGACGCGCCAGGCCATTTACGCGCTGCTGTTCGTTAGCGACCGGCCGCTGAGCGCGTCGCGGATCGCGGAAGCCCTTGGCGGGATCGACAGCGAGGTCGTGTTCAATCTTCTCGAGGAGTTGCAGGCGGAAGTCGAGTCGATGCCGCTCCCGTACACGTTGAAATCGATTGCCGGGGGCTACCAACTCGTCACCAAGCCCGAGCACGCTGCGTACGTCCGCAGGCTGTTTCAGATCAAGAAGAGCAAGCGGCTGTCCCGTGCGATTCTCGAGACGCTCGCCATCATCGCGTACCGCCAGCCGGTCACCCGCGCCGACGTCGAGTCGATCCGCGGGGTGAGTGTCTCGTACGCGTTCGACGCGCTGCAGGAGAAGCGCCTGATCAAGGTTTCCGGGATTGCCGAGCTTCCCGGTAGACCCAAGCTTTACCGGACCACGGACGAGTTCCTCATCCATTTTGGGCTGACCAGCCTTAAAGAGTTGCCCTCGATCGAAGAGTTACGGGAAATGGGCTGATCGCGTGGTCCGACTGCAGAAATACTTGGCCGAATGCGGGGTCGCGTCGCGCCGCGAAGCCGAAAAACTCATCCTGGGCGGCCGCGTCCGCGTCAACGGGGCTGTAGCGACGATCGGTCAGGCCGTTGAGCCCGAATCCGACAAAATCGAAGTGGACGGTGGGCCGGTATCGCAGCAGCGGCTCGTGTACATCGTGCTGAACAAGCCGCGCGACGTCGTTACGACCGCCAAAGACACCCACGGCCGCAAAACGGTGCTCGATTTGGTCAGCGGCGCCGGCGCCAGGGTGTTTCCCGTGGGCCGGCTCGACATGGACGTCGAAGGCGCGCTCCTGCTTACCAACGACGGCGAACTTGCACACCGGCTCATGCACCCGAAGTTCGAAGTCGAAAAGATGTACTTGGCGTGGGTTTCAGGCGGGATGACGCCCGAAACCGCCGAACGCTTGGCCAAAGGCGTCGAACTCGACGACGGTCTCACCGCACCTGCAAAAATAAACATAATCCGGCAGGACCGTGATGCAACGTTCATCCGGCTGACATTGCACGAAGGCCGCAAACGCGAGGTCAAACGGATGTGCGAAGCCGTCGGCCATCCCGTGAAGACCCTGCGCCGAATCGAGTTCAGCGGCATCGACGTGAGCGGAATGAGAGTGGGGGAGTGGCGCCACCTTTCCCGTGACGAGGTGGAATCGCTGCGGCGGCATGCAGGCCTGTAGCGATTGCGGATTGCGGATTGAACTGAAGGGCGGCACGCGAGTGAAAGCCTTGAGTGCCTCCGATTGGGCGCAGCTAAAAAACTGAAATCGAAAACCCCAGACCCCAAACCCCGCTCGAAGCCGCGAGTCTGTCCATGTATAATGTGCGCGGCCGTGTTGGGACTTCGAGGGCCGGCCAAGTCCACAGTAACAGGGAGGGTAGCGTAATGCGCGTCCACGTGAAATTACACCATGTTTGGCTGGCCTTGGCGCTTTTCGTCGTTGGCAGTGGCGCTTCCGCGCTGGACGATGCGGTTCATTCGCCGTTTCTGCTGGATGCGGGTGTCCGGTCGCGGTCCATTTCGTTTGAGAATCCAACCGGCGCGCCGGGATCCGGCGGGCAGGCGGCAAGCCGGCTCGGGCCGACGCGGAAAGGCGCGCCCGCCCGCGAGATCAAAGCCGGCGAGACGGTCGAATTGGCCAACATCGAAGGGCCCGGCACGATCCGGCACATCTGGATGACGCTGGGCAATCGCGACCCGGAAACGTTCCGGTCGTTTGTGATTCGGGCGTGGTGGGACGACCAGCCTCATCCGAGCATCGAGTGCCCGCTCGGCGATTTCTTTGGGTTTGCGCACGGCCGCGTGCAGTCCTATCAGTCGGCGGTACATTCGGTCGGCGAGAAGGCCGGGATGAACATCTGGCTGCCCATGCCGTTTTTGAACCGGGCGCGCCTGACGCTGACCAACGAAGCGGCCAAAGGAATCGTGCTTTACTACCAGGTTGATTACACGATCGGCGACGCACACCCCGCCGACGTCGGCCGTCTGCACGTGCGGTTCGCCCGGCAAAACCCAACCGTCGAGAAGCAGGATTTCGAGTTGCTTCCGCCGCGTCAGGGCAAAGGGAGGTTTATCGGCGCGCTTGTGGGTGTGCGCGCGTTAACCAAAGACTGGTGGGGCGAGGGCGAGATCAAAGTCTATATGGACGGCGACAAGGAATTTCCGACCATCTGCGGCACGGGCACCGAAGACTGGGCCTGCCTGTCGTACGGGTTGCAGCAGACGCCGTTCATGTACCACGGCGCGAACCTCGCCAAAGACGAATGGAACACGTTCTACCGCTGGCACCTGCCCGACCCCATCTACTGGCGTGAATCGTGCCGCATCACGATCCAGCAGATCGCATGGCGCGACGGGCTTGCCGAAACACACGACGACTGGTCGGCCGCAACGTTCTGGTACGAACCCATCCCAAGCGGCCCGCTGCCCGAGATGCCCAACCTCAAAACCCGCACAGCCGATATCTGGCCAAAATGATCCTATAGGCGGCCAAGAAGCCGCGGGGAATTACAGGCTTTTCCGTTGTTTTTTTTTCGGCACAGGGCGTTGATCTCTCGGCAAGAGTGAGTGAAGCGCCATGCGTTTCTTCACATAGGCTATTGCCAGCTTGTCTCGATCGGGGTCCAGCAGCCGCGTCACGTTCCGATTGATTTCCGCATTGCGCACTTGGATAGCGGCCTCGGCGCCCGCGCGTGGAGCAACCAGGCTTTCAAGAAGAGACTCGATTGAACGCTTGCCCGACGCCCGGTATGCCAGCAGCCGAAGAAGGGCTTCCGTGCCCCAGTTCATCACGGACGTCCCGTCTTCCCACTTTTTCACGGCCGAATGCGTGACGCCGAACTGTCCACCGAACCGGGCGAGCGTCATATTGAAATACTTGCGGATAAACCGTATCTCAGGTCCGGTGAGACGCCCGGGCTTGTCCGCAAGAAATTCGAGCGCTTTCAATTCGAGCGCATCGTAATCTATCAACGGTACAAGGTTGCCGTAGATCTCTATGGCAAACACTTCGTCGAACGCCACCGGAAAGCCCAGCATCTCGTCGACATGCTTCTTAATTATCCGCACTGCTCATTTCCTTCAACGTAGTAAGCGGTCACAATCAAAAGAACCGGATCTCTAAGGACCACTACCACCCTCAACCATTCTCCATCAACCGTTTCACCTTTCATCGCGTATGACCAACCGTGGTGCTTTTCCTCATACCGGTCGCGCTCCTCCTCTCGTTGGCCTTTCATGAGCACGCGCTTGACATCGCCGTAGTCAATACCGCGGAAACGTCTTTGGTCGCCGCCATGAATAGAAAAGACGATTTTTCCTGTCTTTGCCCTGCGACGTATCTCCTGCAAAACGTCCGGGCATTTGGCTGGTTCCGGTCCCACCCGCGCTCCTGGTCGACCAATTGTAACTTAGTTACAATCCGTACCGCAACTTTTATTTCCCTCCCCACAAGAAACCGTTGGACTTTAACATCTTTCACAGTTCCGCACAACACGCTACCGGCTCTCTTCCGGGCTCAGCGTCGTTACAGCGTGCTGGGCGACTCGCACCACGTACTGGTTTGGGTCGTCAACGAGCTTGCGGAAGATGTCGAGGGCGGGTTTTGCGGCTTGGCCGAGCGGGTCGAGTTCGTTGGCGGCTTGGAGGCGGACCCATTCGTCGGGGTTTTGCAGTTCCTGGATTAGGACGGGCAGGGCGTTGTCGGGGCAGTAGCGGTGTAACAAGCCTGCGGCGGCGACGCGCACGGCGGGCGACGGATCGGCCAGCAGCGCCTCGAGTTTGGCCAGCCATGCCGGCGCGGTCTCTTTCTGTTGCTGGTAGAGGCGCATCACGCCCCAAAATCGCCCTGCGGCATCTTGAGCCTTCACATCTGCCTGCGGCAGCGTATAATTGTCCTTCCCGAGATCGTAAAACGATCGGCCATTGGCCCGCTTGTACATTTCCGACTCGGGCAGCAGGCCGAGGTCGCGGATATCGCGCATCCACTTGGCGAGCGCGTCCCGCATTCGGATCAGCGTCTCGGCACGGCTGGGATCTGCGGCGAGGTTGTTGATCTCGAACGGGTCGTTCTGGACGTCGTACAGTTCTTCGACGGGTTTCGTGTCTTCCATAAACAAGGCGGGCGGCCCCTCGAGCTTACCCTGGCGTTTCAACTCGGCCCATACCTTCATGGTCGGCATTTCGTACATGTATTGCTGGAACTGCCCGCGGCTCAGATGCGGCATCAGGTTGAGAATATACTTGTACCGGCCGTCGCGGATCGCCCTCGAGCAGTCGTAGCGTTCGTCCATCCGGTCTCTACCCCCATAGACGTACTGGCGCGGTTCGTCGGCCTGACTGCCGAGAAACGCCCGCCCCTGCATATGCGCCGGAATCTCGACCCCAGCCAGGCTCAGCACCGTCGGCCCAAAATCGACAAAGCCCACAAGCCGGTCCGTCGCCGACCCGGCCTCGCCAGGCACAAACTGACGGTACTTTTCGGGGAACCGGACGATCAGCGGCACGTGAAGGCCCGAGTCGTACAACCACCGCTTGCACCGCGGCATCCCCGCTCCGTGATCCGAGAAGAAAAAGACAACGGTGTCTTCTTCCAGGCGGTCCCGTTCCAACTCACGCAGGATGTCCCCGGCCTGTTTGTCCATAACGGCGATCAGGTCGTAATACTGCGCCCAGTCTTTGCGGACCTCCGCCGTGTCGGGATGGTAAGGCGGCACGGGCACCCGCGCGGGGTCGTGCCGTGCAGATTCGGAAAGACCGCGCGTCCGCCGTGCAAACTCCTCGTCGGGCAGGCGGATCTGGCCTTCGTGCGTCGCGGTCAAGTTGAACACGCTGAAAAACGGCTGGCCCGCTGCCCGGTTCCGCCAGTGGGCCTTATTGCTCGACTCGTCCCACGCCGTTGATGGCGTCACAAAATTGTAATCTTCCTTACGGTTGTTCGAGCAGTAATAGCCGGCCTCGCGCAGGTATTCCGTAAAACACCGAACCTCGACCGGCTTCGGCGCC
>DATKVG010000060.1:0-7706 GCA_035530195.1 Bathyarchaeia archaeon
TAATGGGCACTGTCATGGCGCATGTCGCCCTGACTGGGAGTATAGGCACCTGCAGGTTTCTTCGAACAGACAGGGGGTCGTTCAATGAGAAAACTTTCTACAATCTGCGCCGTCATTACCGTGGCCGTTGCGCTCACAGCACCAAGCGCATTCTCCGACGTCCAGACTATCAACTTCAGATGCATCATGCAGTTCTGCCACGACCGCTTCCTGGCACTGGCCGGCATGACGATTTACGACCCCGAAACGGCCGACTGGACAACCGAGGGCGGCCTGGGAATCCTTGATGTAAACGAATTCGAACTGTTGAGCCTGATTCTGGCCAACCCCTCCGCACCCAACCACGACGCCATCCACGCGGCCTTTGCCCAAAACGCCACCGCGGCACGAACCGCCTGCGGCTCCACCATTGTCGCCCTCACCACGTCGAGCGCCACCTCAGGCCCCACACAGCGCCAACCCATACCCGGAACCAGCCCGCAAGCCTACTATGGCATCGACGGTCTCTTCGGCGCCTACCTGGCGATGGGCGAATGGGTCTGGTACGACATCAACATGTGCGGCTTCAGAGACTCCGCGTTCGGCAGCCGGGTCCAGTGGCCTGAAAACTATCACGTCCTACCCGGCGACTACTGGGAAGCCCGACCAGGACTGCAGGATTATCTTCGCGCCAACTATGATTTCACCCAGTCTGACTATTTGAGCACGTGCGGCGATGCCGACAGCGACACCGTGGCCAACTGCAACGAATACTGGGCTGCCGTGCCCAATTCTTATATTAATGCCATCGATCCCATCCAAACCGGCTCCGCTATCATCTGGTCGGCGTGGGCCTGCCTCGATGAGAACAATACCGGCTACACTTTTGCGTACAACCCTGATACCGAACGCGTCTATGTGGTTGCCCGCACCGAAATCACATGGGCCGAAGCGCTTGCATTCAGCCTCACCTATTCCGACGGCCAATCCCTGCCCGCGGCCCTTTGCACAATCCGCGACGAAGCCGAAAACGCATTTATTCGGTCCCTGGCAGATGGCGAGACAATATGGATCGGCTGTACCGATGCCGGAAATGACAGCGGAAGCAGCGTCCCCAATCCCGGCGACTGGTACTGGCTCAGCGATCCCGAGGCGCCCATGACCTACACCAACTGGCGCCCCGGCGAACCCAACGGCATTAATGGCACCGAAGATTGCGGCACCATGCGCTATGACGGAACGTGGGTCGACATTGCCGCGTCCGATACCCGAAAATACGGCGCCATCTTCGAGGTTGCCGGCACATTTCCCGATGACGATGAAAATGGCGCGCCCGACGCTTTTGAAGACCAGGACCTCGACGGCGTGCCGGATCTGCTCATTCCCACTGAATATGCGAACACGCCAAGGCCCGTTTGGTCCTGGGGTTCCGAACAAGGCACCGGCCTGTTCAGGTATCGGTTCGACACGGGCGACTGGCTCGCGGAGGACGTGACCGCCACCTCGTTCACGCCGGACTCCGATCTGCCCGACGGCGCGTACACCCTGATCGTCCAGGAGCGCGATGCGGAAAGCAACTGGGTCGATATCGGCTTCCATCAAATCATAATCGACACCGTCGCCCCGGATGCGCCTGCCGTCACCGGCCCTGCACTTACCGATGACCCGCAACCCACCTGGAGTTGGTCGACCGGCGGCGGCGCGGGAAGGTACAGATATGGTTGGGACGAAGCCAATTGGACGGCCGAAGATGTAACGGTCGATGCGTACACACCCCCTGTATTGCCCGACGGTGCGCATATGCTGTACGTGCAGGAACGCGACCTCGCTTACAATTGGAGCGCCTCCGGCTCATTTATGATCACGGTCGATACCACACCCCCGGAACCGCCCGTCATAAGCACGGACGGCGGCAACGGCCCCGGAAACGATTTCAGTTCCGACGCGTTTGAAATCACACTCGAAGGAACCGCTTCGATCGACACGGTGGCTATCGAAGTGAACGGCTCCTCCGACAACGTCACCTTGAACCTGTCGAACCACACTTGGTCGTTCACCGCCGCCTTGGCCTATGGCGAAAACTGCTTTAGCGTCGCCGCCTACGACGAGATCGGACACGTCTCTGAGGTGACAACCATCGAGATTTGGAGACTGCCCACGGAGGTCGTCTACGTGGCGCCGGCCGGCGATGACGATAACGGAACCGGCACGCTCGACTACCCATGGCAGACCATTGCGCACGCAATTGAAACCGTCGCCCCGTATTGCAGCGCCGACCGGCCCGTCACCATTCAACTCGCTGAGGGCGTCTATCTGGAGCGCGTGCTGTTTGCACCCTACGTACACGTTATCGGTGCCAACCCCGCCGATCCCTCCCTGTCCACGATATCGCCGCCCCAAGCGGCCCTCCTGGGCGGTAACGATTTCGCTGTTGATGCGGCCGACGGAACCCTGCTGCGCGATTTGACGGTGGAATTGCCTGGCGACGCGCCAAACGGCTCCACCGTAATACGTCTAAACGACCTCCCGGCCACCATTGAGAACGTCATTATCGACGGCCGCGGCGTGCCTACTTCCATTGGCATCAGCGCTTTGGACACCGGCTCGTCCGACTCGCTTGTAACCGGTTCGCTGTTCCGCAGGCTCGACTACGGCATTCTGGCCATCGAAACCAGTATGAACATCACCAACAACCGCTTCGTCGACATTCACGCCGATGCCGTGTTCATTTACGAGCCCCGAACAAAGGCCGATTCCGGCACTACCCTCCTCCTCGGTGATGTTGCCCGCATCGGTGAAACCGGCGGAAATCGGTTCGAAAACGTCTCCGGATATTTCATCCGCAACCTCAGCCCCGAACTCACCCTCGCCCAACTCTGCAATTGGGGCTTGGCGACAGAAACCGAAATCGGCGCTAAAATGGAAGGGAACATACTGTTCGTCCCATTCCTGAACTATTCGGCTGAATCCGGCTCCATTGTGGTTTCAATTCTCGATGCCGACACCCAGGTTCCGGTCGAAAATGCCACGGTCGCCCTGACTCCATCCGTCGTGCCGCCTGTCACTGACAACACGGCAGGCATTTACGTGGTCAACTCCGTCCCCGCCGCCGCCTACACAATGGCCGTGACCGCTCCAAACTATTTGGACGCCGAGCAGCCCGTCGTCGCTCCCGCCGGCGATCTCGTCTCCGTGGCTGTTTACCTCGTTGCCGGCAGTGAAGGTGAATGTGAAGGGGAGGAAGGAGAAGGCGAATGTGAAGGCGAGGGCGAGGACGTAGCCGAAGGCGAAGATGAAGATGAAGGAGGCGGATGTTTCAACAACTCAACAGACAGGATGGCCCGCACAATCGATATGCCGGCACTCGGAATAGCTGCCGTCCTCCTGGTTCTCACAAAGCGCAACAGCCTCCCGCTATAAGCAAGTGCGCGTAACGCGGAGGCTGGCCCGGCTCACTTATTGCCGCAGCACCAACACTTGGTACGGCTGTATTTCAATCTGGCCGCTGTAGGTCCGGCAGTCCAGCAGGTTGTACGCGGGCGACGGCAGCGTCAAGGTGCCGTTCTCGTTTTGCGTCTCTACCACAATAAGCCCGCTGCCCACAGGCCCTTTCCGGGGCACAACTAACACGTTCGCGCTGGCTTCCGCAGCCGGATATATGCCCTCCTCCGCCGCGATGCCTAAAAGGAGCCGCTTCAGCTCCTCCGGCCGTGGCAACGTACCCAGCACGATGATGCGCCCTGCTCCGACCCGCGTCTCCGTGACCGCCGCCAGGCCTTTCAGTGGCCCCTCCGCGTATACGGCCCGGGTTTCCGCCGTCCCCGGCTCGAACCCCGCGTACCACACCGACCCTTGCGAAGCCCCGCCGTCGGCCC
The DNA here is from genome assembly GCA_035530195.1 of Bathyarchaeia archaeon. Lineage (GTDB taxonomy): Bacteria > Hydrogenedentota > Hydrogenedentia > Hydrogenedentales > SLHB01 > JAPLKX01. The sequence goes on from DATKVG010000060.1 coordinate 3,855, forward strand.
ACTCGATCTGGAAGTCGCGCGGCGACCCCGGCAACTCATACAGGCAACGGACACCCGCCCACTTCTCGAGGTACTTCAAGGGTGCGTGCAGCGGCTTTGTCCCTTCGATGGTGCGGATGTCCGTGAGGGGCCCTGCAATCCAGGTCCCGCCGGCCTCGATCCACCGGCGGAGCCGTTCCTCGAGGCCCGCTTCGTCAAGCGCGGGCAAAAAGGGGCTGAACACAACGCGGTAGCCATCGAGCGGCGCCGTGGGATCCAGGATGTCCGCGCGCAACTGCACGTCCATCATCGGGCGGTACACGTTTTCCTGCATAACCTTGACGTAGTCCAGTCCCGACGCGATAGGCTGGAACCTGAATTGAGTCCAGGCAAGCGACGACAGATGCACCGCCAAACCCGGCGGCGCCGGTCTTGTGCCGTTGATGAAATCGCCCGCCGCCGCAAAGCCCGCGGCCACCCCGCGCACTTCCTCGGCAATGTGCATCGGCCGGCCACACGTCGCCACCACGCTCCCGTGCATCAGTTCCTGCCCGCTCCAGTGCGCCCGCCACAGCCAGTAAAGGTTGGCTTCCCCGCCCAGCGCGATCGGCAGCCACGAGTTCGCCCGGCAGAACCCCGGCTCCTTGTAACCGTTGGCTTCGGTTCCCCCGTTCCAGCACGTGCTGGTTTCCGTGTTCCAGAACGGCGCCTTCATCACCGGCCGCACGTAGTCCATCCAGAACACCTGCCGCCAAAGTCCGTCCATACCGTCATAATGGTTGTACTGCACCACATCGAGCGAACGGTGCATCTGCTCGTAGCTGATCTCGAGGATGGGCATCATGTCCGTCCCCACCGGCTGGGTGACGCACCGGTGGAGGATGTCGGCCTGGTACTTGACATAATCAACCAGGATCTCGTTTTGGAACCTCACCCACGCCGCAAACAGCGACGGATGATGGCACAGGCCAGGCCGCGGGGCCGGGATCTGGTCAAACGACTGGTACGTCTGGCTCCAGATGTTCGTGCCCCATGCGGCGTTCAGCGCCTCGATGGTCTTGTATTGCCGGCGCAGGCTTTCGCGGAACGCCTTTGTGCAGTATGGGCAGTAGCACCCCCAGCCTTCCCAAAGGTGCACTTCGTTGTCGATTTGCCAGCCAATCACGCGTTCGTCCCGACCGAACGTTTCCCCGAGCTTCGCCGTGACCCGGCCACAGTGGTCGCGATATATGGGACTGAGCGGGCACACGTGCCGCCGGCTTCCGTGCTGCGCCCGAACCCCCTGATGATTAATCACTACAACGTCCGGATACTTCTCGGTAAGCCACGCCGGCGGCGTGCATGACGGCGTGCACATAATGGTCGCAATCCCCGCCTCCCCCAGTTTGTCCACCACCCGGCGCAGCCAATCCAGTTCCAGCCGGCCCTCCTCGGGCTCGAGGCTACTCCACGCAAATTCCGCCACACGCGCCACGTTCAGCCCCGCACCAACCATCAACCGGACGTCCTCGTCCACCTGTTCCGACGGCCAAACCTCCGGATAGTATGCTGCACCCAAATAAGGCGGATTAAACCGGCCCATAACCGTACTACTCCTTCCGTGCGGCGCACATCCGCGCCCGCAAAAACCTCACATTCCATAAAGCGGCAACCACAACTCCAGCAAGCAAGCCAATAAGCGCCCGCCCGCTCTCCCTCTGACCTGTCTCATGTCGTCTAAGGCGGCTAAGAAGCCACATTCAGAATGTTTGTTCGCGACCTTGAGCCAACATCTACACGTCGTCCGCAGATGTCGCGAACAAACATTCTAAGGCGGCCGCCAGCCTCGTCAGATCCGCGGCCAGCCGACCTGCTGTTTCTGCCTCGGTACCGACATTATGGCACCTTTCGCCGAAAAATGCAACAAGTGTTTTAAGAAAACCGGATATATTGGGCTAAAATGTGTTATCTGTTTACTTTTATGGTGTCGAGATGTAAAACATCAGCGCTTTTGGCCCAAAAAACAAAATAACCGCCGGCAGGCCACAACGGTACTGTCCCGCCTGCCGGCGGTCTTAACCCATTACGAACAGTTACGCCTCTTCGACCACTTTCCAGCCGATCGCGTCGGCCAGCGCGAACACCGGCTGCTTCAGATCCCCGTAGAAGGTAACCCGGTGCCAGCCCCACTGGTCCCACAGGCTGAACAGTTTCTCGAAATCGCCGACGGGCTCGCCGCACAGTTTGGTGCGGCACGCCCGGTCGTTTGGATCGTTGTCGACCGCCTTCGCCTGATGAAACAGGATCTCTTTCCGGTCCTGCTTGAGTTCCATGGTGGTCGTCATATACCCGAGTGGCAGAATCGACCGGACGCACGCGCCCTGCCGGTCTTCGCTATGGGTGAGGATCTCGATGGGGTTGGTTTCGCCCTTCGGGCCGAACGCTTTGTTGGACGCGACACAGTGGGCGTAAATGATCTGGCGTTTTGCGCTGTCCATCACGGGGTCGGAAATGTAGCCGGGCCGCCCGCCGGTCAGCGTCGAGAACGCCAGCATGGTTGCCGCCGACGGCACGTCGCACTCACACCCGCCAACGAGACCTTCGTTGTTCAGTTCATAGAAGCCCAGGCACGGGTAGGCGTGAATGTGCCCGCCGTAGAAGCCGCCCAGGCAGTTGATCGTGATGGCGTTGGCCCCGTACTTCTTCAGCACCGCCTTCTCACCCAGGTACATCGCCGCCGACGTCTCGAGCGTCTCACGCGACACGTCCTTGATCACCGCCGCGGCCTTCTCCCACGTGTCGGCGATAGCCTTGGCCTCGTCTTTGTCCGCCGCGGCCCACGCATCGTTCAGTTCCGAAAACGGGACGCTGATAACCGGCGCGCCGAACCACTCGCCGGCTTGGCTCACCGTCTTGTCGTCGCGAATCGCGAGGATCTTCGAGGCTTTCATCCGTTCCTTCCACTCGTCGATGCTGAGCGTCTTCAGGTCGTCCGGCTTGAACGTCCCGTCGCTGGGCTTTGGCGTCCGCTCGAGCCTGGCTTTGGCGGTCGCCGCGACGAAATCCGCCGCACCGTTGCCGCCCTTCACCAGACCGAAACATTTTGCGGCTGCCACCACGTCGTCCATATTTTGCGACGAGACAAACCCGACGTTGGGCCGCTTCTCGCGCATAAAACCTGCGTTGTAGATAAGGAACCCGCCGCTGCCGCCGTACGCAAAGTCGGCATACAGCACCGGCTTGCCCGTATCCGCCACGGTTTGCACCACCCTGTTCCACGCGTTCATCTGGTACACGACATACCCGTCGATGTTCTCCGAAGCATCCTGTTCGACCACCTTCTTCGCCTCCTCGGGCCCCGAGGCCATCGCCGTGACAAACTCGAACTCGGGGCAACCCTGCGCCAGCGCTGAATTGATCTGTTCCATCACCGGCGTGAACTCAAACCCGATGTTCGGCCAGTCGGGCGACGGTTGCGTTGCCGCGTGCAGCGAGTAAACCACCCGAATCTTGAACTTGCCCCCGGCTCCCGCCGCACTCACCGGCCGCACCCCCGCCATCAGCCCCACCGCGCCCGCGCACGCCGCACAGCCCGCCGCCAAAAAGTTCCGACGGCTGATCCCGCAACACGCGCAGCCGCCCAGATTCAATGTCTGTTTCATAAATTCCTTCCTTTCCCGCTCGAGCTACGCCCATTTCACCCAATAAGGCCGGCTAAGACCGGCGGACATAGTCTACTACCCCATTCGCAGCCCTGGCAACCTCAAATTCGAGTTGTTGGCCGGATTTGACGTAGAGCAGATGGAAAACCGCCTCAAATGTATGCAAATCCCGGCTGTATTGTGGTGCGGGCGTCTCGCCTGCATGTATGCCTTTGTTTTGTCAGCCTCGGAC
>DATKVG010000061.1:0-3068 GCA_035530195.1 Bathyarchaeia archaeon
AGCAACTCGATCGACATGTACAGCCCTTCTGTGATTTGCCCTTGTCTTTCGATGGCCTGAAGCGCGGGAAAAGACACGTTTGACCGGCGGGTACTATAGACGAAATGCTGCAGTTAAGAGAAACAGCGGGCGCGGGTATGGCCTGCGTTTATTTTCTGCGGGCGCTGCCGGCCGAGGGATCAAACGAGCGGGTTCATCCCAAGACCGAACAGGCGGAATATTCTCCCGAAGATGAAACCAAAAATCAGATTCAGGAATACGAAGATGGCATTCATGTTGCGTTTCCTCCGTTGTCATTTGGCGCGAGTCTTACTCCAACTCGCGTCACCTCCTTTTATCACAGGCGGCCATTTTACGCAACTTGCCGCCGCTTTCAGGCCAAAACCGGTGGATAACTTGTGGACAACTTTGGCGCAATCGGTGACCATCCAGTGGATAACACGGTGAATAAAGGTGTACAAGGCCGTTTATAACGGCGGGAAAACCTGTGGATAACCGGTGTAAATCCATGCCCGGCGATTGTAGAATTACACGATGACTATCCAGCACACGCATGAGCAGCCGTCTGCCGGTGATTGTTCCGCGGCGGTCAAATCGGCCGCGGCAGACCTGGGTTTCGACGCGTGCGGAATTGCGGCGGCGGGGCATGTGGATCTGGAAGACCATCTGGGCGCCTGGCTTGCCAAGGGATACCACGCGGATATGGAGTGGCTGGCGCGGAACAAGGAAATCCGGCAGGACATCCGGCTGCGGCTGCCGGGGGCGCAATCGGTAGTGGTGGTCGCCCGCAACTACTACGCGGGCGAAGCGCCCGTGGGCGAAGCGCCCGTGGGCGAGGCGCCCGTGGGTGAAGCAGGCGAGACGCCCGCACCACAAAGCCGAACGCGTCAATGTTGTGGTGCGGGCGTCCCGCCTGCACGGTTCGGGCGTGTGGCGCGGTATGCGTGGGGTCGCGACTACCATAAGGTGCTGGCGAAACCGTTGCGGGCGCTGGCGGGCCGGATAGGGGAGATGGGGGATGGGGCGCGGTGTTATTGCTGCATTGACACGGGGCCGGTGCTCGAGCGGGCGTGGGCGGACCGGGCGGGTCTCGGGTGGATCGGCAAAAACGGGCTGGTGCTGCGCGAGGGCCTGGGCTCGTGGTTTTTCCTCGGCATAATCGCGACGACGCTCGAACTGGAGCCGGACGCGCCGGCGCAGGACCGGTGCGCGTCATGCACCCGCTGCCTCGAGGCCTGCCCCACGGGCGCGCTGGTCGCGCCGAGAATGCTCGATGCCCGCAGATGCATTTCCTACCTGACCATCGAGCACCGCGGGCCTGTCCCCGACGAACTGGCGGACAAATACGGCGACAGGCTGTTCGGCTGCGATGCCTGCCAGGACGTATGCCCGTGGAACCAAGATGCCGGAATCACAACGGAGGCCGCCTTCCACCCTGAAGCCGGCTGCACCTCGATCGATTTGGACGAACTTATCGCCATGGATGAGGAGACGTTTAAGCGCCGATTCGCGGGCAGCCCGATCCGGCGGGCTACGTGGGCGGGCATCCGCCGCACGGCCGAAATGCTGCTCAGAGAGAAGCGGCAGTAGCTTATCAGATTGCCGTGTGAGTAGGCGCGGTCGTCTCGCCCGCGCCGTCCAGACGTTTACGGGCAGCGCGCTGGGTTTCCGTGTTGCGAAATCGGAAGACTGATTGACAGGAGGCTATGCGGTGGGGTTGCGGGCGGTGGGGTCGCGCTCCTGCGCGACCGGGCGGTGGTGGCGGCGGCGATGATTTACAGGATACGCTTGAGGCAGGACGCGCGGTCGAGCAGGAGCTCGACCCCACCGCGGTGCTGCCTTGGCGAGATTGATTGAGAGGAGGTTGTGCGGTGGGTAGGACATCGGTCGTAGCGGCGATCGTGGTGTTAGCGGGTTCTGCGACGGCGTACGTTGGCCAGACGGATTCGGCGGCGGGGCCGTTGGATACCGTTGAGCCTACGGTGTCTTCGGCGACGGCGCGGACGGAACAGACGATTGAGGTGGCGTTCAGCGAGCCGATGCTCGAGCCCGGCGTGATCAATCCCGCCAACTACGTGATTTCCGGGGAAGGCGCGGGAACGCTGGCCGCGACGCCATCGACTGTGAGCGGTGTCGGTCCCTATACGCTGGGTTGGGATTCCGGCGAGATGCGGGGTGGCAAGCCTTTGACGGTGACGGTAACGGACGTTCAGGATGCGGTCGGCAACGTGATCACAACGCCCAACAGCGCCGACAGCACGGGTGTGGAAATGCCGCTGGCCTGGTGGCCACTGGTAGTTGTGCTTGGGCTGGCGGGGGCTGCCAGGGCATCCGGGCTGCTAGGGCATTCTTGAGAGTGCGGCGGTGAGGATGTCGATGATGAGTTGGTTTTGGGGTTTGTTTTCGGCTTTTGCGGCGATACGTATGGCTTCGTAGAGGTCTCGGGGAAGACGGATGGTGAGTTTGGTTGTTTCATAGAGTGGCATATGGTCGTCGTCCGTGACGGCTGGGTCTGGGACGGGCTGAAAGAGTTCGCGCTGTGTGGGCGGCTGGTGGGGGATTGGGTGTTGGGTGTCTTCAGGGAAGACGGAGTGCAGTACCTCGGCGTTGGATATGCCCTGGCCGATCAGGTTCTCGATGGCTTTCCTGCCACCGAGTTGGCGGAGGTTGCGTGCAATGGCCGGCGACGTCATGGCATAGCCGCTGGAACATAGAAACTCGACGGCCGCGTCTCCTTCAAGCCCGAGCCGAACGGCCTCGATGATTCGTTCCAGTTTTTGGCGGGCCTGCATAACGTAACCCTCATACGTTGTTAAGCCGTTTGGCCTGGAAAGGTATTGACGGTTGTACTATAGGAAAATATTGACAGAAATGCAAGAGCCGCGCGTGTCGAACCGGGTCGGGTTTCTATCTCGTAGTATTCACACCAAATTGACTTTCATTTGAGGCCGATGATATAGTTCAAAATGCCAGAATGCCTATATTAGTATGGAGGTAATCAGAATGAATTTGATGGTCACGGGCCGGCACATAGAAGTGACGGATGCTCTTAAGTCTTATGTGGAGGG
>DATKVG010000062.1:0-19383 GCA_035530195.1 Bathyarchaeia archaeon
AATACCCGGGGGATTCCCACGTCGCGCTGGACTCGGGCTCTTGCATTAAGAGTAGAAGCCATGTGCCAGCGCTCCTCGGAATGACACCTTCGGGCGCCTTTTGGTTGCGGCGCCGCCGCAACCAGAACCAACATGGGCACACCCCGTTGGGACGCCTCCCGGCCACGCCAAAGGCGTGGTGGGAGGTGTCCCTTTTTTTCAACATGCCCGCCTTGCCAACAAAAGTGGGACACCCCACCACGCGCCACGCGTGGCCGGGGGGCGTCCCAGGCGGATGCAAAGTCTTGCGCGCCGCAACAAGAAATTGAAGGTTAGTAGTACAAAGAGCACAAAGAGAAGAGATTTATTCTTTGAGTTCTTTGCGTTCTTTGTGGCAAAAAGGATCAATTGGCGGTGGGCTCGACCGGCGGTTTATTCGCCTCTTCCGCCTGTTTCTTGGCCTCTTCGAGTTCTTTTTGCGCGAGTTCTTTTCTTGCGGCGCGCGTTTCTTCTTCGGCGGATTCATGGAGCGGGCTCGCGGTGACGATATTGAGCGCCTTGGGCACGACTTCGATCGCCGCCGGCAACTGCCCGGGCTGCTCGCCATCCAAATTGATGAGCACCGTCGTGTCACTCCGGATCGTGATGCGCGACGCCGGGAAATACTTCACCTGGTCGGGATAATCCGTCAACCGGCCCTTGTAAATGGCCGGCAGGTGCGTGAGGCAGAACATCCGGCTCGTGTTCCCGATCACGTACACGTCGAACACCCCGTCGTCGATCTGCGCGTTCGGCGCCACGTGCATGCCGCCCCCGTCGTACTGGCCTTTGGCGATGATCACGTCCCGGCACACCTGGTCGAGCTGGTACCCGTCGATCTCGATCTCGAGAAACGGCGGCTCGTACGTGGCCAGCGTCGCCAGCGTGCCCCACATGTACGAAAACAGCCCGCCGTACTTCTTGGTCGTCCGGTTCACGCGATCGACTACCGCACCGCCCATCCCGACGTGGCACGTGTTGATAAAGTACAGAAAGCTCTGGCCGACGCCGCCCGGCAGCGTGAACGTCACCCGCCCCAGGTCCGCCGCCACCACCCTGTCGCCCACCAGGTGCGGGATCGCCTCACGCCCTTTGGGAATCCGCAGCGTCCGCGCCAAATCCGAACCCGTCCCCAGCGGCATAATGGCCATAGCCGCCCGCGGATTGATCGGAAGAAACCCGTCAAAAAACCCGTTGATAACCTCGTGGTGCGTCCCGTCGCCGCCCACGCTGATGATGCGCTCGCACCCCTCGCGGAGCGCCTGCCGCACCAGTTCGGTAGCGTGCCCCGGCCGTTCGGTTCGCAGAAACGTGAAATCGCCCACCATCTCTTCGATCAGTTTGGCGATCTCCGGCCAATGCCGCGCCGCCCGCCCGTTGCCCGAATACGGATTAACCACCGCGGCTATTTTATGTGTGCCTTTTACCATCGCTCACTGTTATTGTGCCGGCGTCTCGCCCGCACATTTTTTACACCCGCACGTCCGATCGCCCGCCTAACGCCTCCTTGTTACGCTCGAGCACGGGTTCGACATAATCGCGCAAGAATTCGTCCACTTGTTCCGGCGCCCGGCCCACAAACTCCTCCACCTTCATTATCTCATCAATCTCCGCCCGCGACATCCCGACCGCCGGGTCGCCCGCGAGCCTATCGAGCAGGTCGTTGTCCAGCCCTTCCTCCTTGACGCGCCCCGCCGCCGCCTGCGAATGACGCCGGATCACTTCGTGCACCTCCTGGCGGTCGCTACCTTTCCGGACACACGCCATCAGGATGTTTTCCGTCGCCATAAATGGCAGTTCCGCGCGAAGGCGCCGCTCAATCACCTTCGGATACACCACCGGGTTTTCCATAACATTCATATACAGGTTCAGAATTCCGTCCGCGGCCAGAAACGCCTCCGGAATGCTGATCCGCCGGATCGCCGAATCGTCCAGCGTCCTCTCGAACCACTGCACGGCCGACGTAAACTCCGAGTGGAGCGGCGCCGCCATCAGGTACCGCGCCAGCGAACATGCGCGCTCGCACCGCATCGGGTTGCGCTTGTACGCCATCGCGCTGCTCCCGACCTGCTTGGACTCGAACGGCTCCTCGACCTCCTTCAGGTTCTGCAGCAGCCGCATGTCCGTCGCCCATTTGTGGACACTCTCGCCAATTCCCGCCAGCGCCCGCAGCACGTGCGTATCCACTTTCCGCGGATACGTCTGCCCCGTGACCGGGTAGGACTGTTTGAAACCAAGTTTCTCCGCGACAAGCTGGTCGAGCCGCCGGACCTTTTCATGATCACCGTCAAACAGCGCCAGGAACGACGCCTGCGTGCCCGTCGTACCTTTGACGCCCCGGCACCTGAGCCGGTCGATTGTCGCCTCGACGTCCTCGACGTCCATCAGCACGTCCTGCGCCCAAAGACACGCCCGCTTCCCCATCGTCACCACCTGCGCGGGCTGGTAATGCGTAAACCCCAGCGCCGGCAGCGCCTTCCACTTCCGCGCAAAATCCGCAAGCCGCTCGAGCACGTTCACCGCCTTCGCCAGCACGATCTCGAGCCCTTCCCGCATCAGGATCAAATCGGTGTTGTCGCCCACGTAGCAACTCGTCGCGCCCAAATGAATGATGGGCCGCGCGGCCGGTGCGGCAAGCCCGTACGCATGGATGTGCGCCATCACGTCGTGGCGCATCTCCCGCTCGAACTTGGCCGCCGCCTCGAAGTCAATATCATCGACGTGCGCCCGCATCTGCTCGAGTTGCTCGTCCGTAATCGGCAGCCCAAGTTGCTTCTCCGCCTCCGCCAGCGCAATCCAGCAGCGCCGCCACGTCGAGAATTTTTTCTGCGCGCCCCACAACCGCGCCATTTCGTGCGTGGCAAACCGCTCCACCAGCGGGCTGACGTATTCGTTGCTCATTTGCGCGCCCTTTCCATCACGCATCCTTCGCGGCCAGTTCAAATCCCCCCTCGACGGCCATCGCCGCAACCGCCGTCACCGGGTTCTCCCGCTGGGCAAAAATGCCCCGCCGCAGGACAAACTCGCACGCGTCCGCCGCGCTGGCCGCGTCATAATGGCCGCTCTGCGAATCTGCTACCCGGTTCTCCTCGTACGTCGCCACGTAAAAAAACTTCCCCGCCTCGAGTGGCATCCGCCGCACCTCGAGCCCGTCGTGCCGCACGATCGCCAGCCAGCCCGACCCGTCGCGCCGGTCGGCCACCGCGCTGATCCGCGGCGTGTTCAGGTGGTCCTTCTCGTAGTCGAGCAGGATCGATGCCGACACCAGTGCGTCCCGCACCGGCATTCCGGCGTCGATCTTCTCCGCGATGGGATCGGTCTGGCTGCCGTTCGTTACCACCGCCACGTTCCCACCCGCAACCAGCCGTGCGCAGTTGTATGCGATGTACGGGTTCCGCTGGACGTCCACCTCGTGTCCCGGTTTCGGAACTATGCTCACCTTGTCGCCTGCCACTACCGCCATCCGGTTTGGGAAACTCCGGCTCGAAACCCGGTATGAGGCGCAAAGGCGGCCATTTTTCGTAATGGCAACACTGACAATTCGGCCAATATACATTCTCAAAAACCTTCCGAGATGCTGGTGGAACAGTTCCCGTCCCGCAACCCTCAGCACGTTGACCACCTATTATAGTAAAAACATCTCAACCGCGCCAACATCATTCCATCTATTAAAACCCGCGACACACTCCCGGGAATGCCCAAAATGGCGCCTCAATTCTTATTTGTCCTATAGATAACTATTCACCACATACTCCATTTCTGTGCGACCGCCGCCCTACTTCACAATATAGCCCGCCCCGATCGCGTCCCCCGTGGTGTCCACCCACTCCGCCAGCAGGCCCCTGTGCCGTTTCAGTTCCGCCTCGAACTCCACGTTCCCGGCCACATTGTTCATTTCCCCCGGGTCGTTCTTGAGGTCCGTGAACTGGTCGCGGTTCCGCCCCGACTCGTACACGCAGTACTTGAACCGATCCGACCGGATCATCCGCGCATTCTGGCTCTCGACCACCATGTGGCGGCGCCACGGCACGTCCTTGCGTTCTGCCAGCGGCCGCACGCTCGAACCCGGCCGGCCCGCCGGCACGTCAATCCCCGCATAGTCGCACAGCGTCGGGAGCAGATCGAGCCCGTTCGACACCAGGTGCACGTCATCGATTCCGCCCGCCTCAATCCGTCCTTTCCAGTTCATGATGAAGGGAATCCGCACCGCTTCCTCGTACAGGATTGACTTGTGCTCGAGCTTATGCGCGGAGTCGTGGTCGCCATGGTCGCTCGTGAACACGATCAATGTGTTGTCTTCAAGCCCGGCGGCCGTCAGCCCCGCCAGCACAATCCCGATCTCGCGATCCACCATCTCCGTCAGCCGGCAATACGCCCAGCGGTGAAGCCGCCAGTCGTCCTCCGTCCAGTTTTGCCGGACCCACGACCGGAACGGGCGGACCTCGGTGTAGTCCAGTGTAATGCCTTCCGGCTCGTTTTGCGGAACGTTGTGGTTGGGCGGCAGTGGGGGGCAATTCCGCTGGACAAACTCGTGCAGGTCGCCGCTCGCCCGCGCCTTGTCCAGCACCTGCTCGCAGGTTCGCGAATCGAGGTTGCCGGTGTTTTGCCCGCCGTGCGCCCGCGCATGCGCGTTGATGGCCATGTAACAGATGTCGTGCGGGTTGATGAACGAGGCAAAAAGGAAGAACGGCCTGTCATGCGCCGCGCGTGCGCGCCCCTTGATGAACTCGGCGCACGCCCGCGCCAGCCCCTCCCGGCTGTCGCCTGTCAGGTTGCGGTAACCGATCTCGCGGAGGTCGCGCATTCGCTTTGGAAAATGCGTCTTGCCCCCGAACACCGTTTCATACCCGGCGTTGCGCAGCACGTTGCCCAGCGAGTTGCGGATCATGTCTTCCGTCACGGCGGCCGAGTCCGTGTCCTCGTTCTGGTTCATGCCGATCGCGCTGGGCATGAGGCCCGTCTGCAAGCTGAACCGGCTCGGCACGCACACCGGATTCGTCGCGTAAGCCCGCTCGAACCGGACGCCCGACGCCGCCAGCCGGTCCATCGCCGGCGTCTGCAAATTAGGGTTCCCCGCGCAACTCAACATGGCGGCCGACTGCTGGTCCGTCATGATGAACAGGATGTTGGGCCCGGCCGTGGAAGCCGCCCGCGCCCCGCTCCCGGCCACCAACCCCGCCGTGCCCAACGCTGATGCCGCCAAAAACTCCCGCCGGTTCAGTTTCTTCATGTGGTGTCTCCTTCGCACAAAGCGCAAGCAAGCTTGCGCACTCCATACCGCAAAAATACCGGAAGTGCCGGTGTTTTTTCGAATAGGCGTGCACAGAGGTCTCCCCAAATCATCAAAGCCATCCAGGATTTCGGCCCCGCCTGCTGAAGCTCGTCAGATTTACTCTGATTGTGGTGCGGGCGTCCCGCCTGCACTATCGGTCCTTATACGTCCTATTCGCCATTCAGCCCCCCTCAGCCAGGAAGAAATGTTACCCTCCGCGTGTTCTTTGCTTAAAAGTTCCCGAACAGCCGTAGGGATGGAGCTTGTGCCATGAAAACGTGTAAATGCTTGTGGCTCTTGGTTTTACTGGCATTCCTGCCCACCCGGGATGCCGCCGCGCACCGGCTCGTCCCCGACGACGGCACCCACACCACCGCCCAAACCGCCATATTCCTCGACGATCCCGGCCTCTCCCAAGTCGTCTACCATACCGTCACTCCACAATCCAACCACCTTTGGATCGCCTTCGACGCCGCATCCGGCCAAAACCTTTACTGGCAACTGGGCTTGCCGGCCATCCGCGGGCTCGAAAACTACCGCCCGACAGTTGTCGTTCTGGGGCCGGGTTTGCCGGATGTGGAGCTGCCGTTCCCAATCCCCGAAGGACTCGGCGGCATCATCCTGGACAGCACCGGCTTGCCCGCCGAATCCTTCAACGAACATTTCACCGGCACCCGCGATTGGATCCTCCACGAAGAAGACCGCGCCCTCACCCAGCCTGGCCGCTACTATATCGTCGCCTACCATCCCGACGGCACACCCGGAAAGTTTTGGCTGGCGGTCGGGCGCCGCGAGGCGTTCGGGCTGCGGGACATCCTCGATTACGCCGACGTCCTGGCCTTCGTCCGCCAGTACCACGAAGTCCAGGATCAAACCCTCCCCATTCTGCCCAACCTCCTCCTGCTGCTCTCCAAGCTCCTGCGGTTCTTCGCCAACATGTTCGGGCTCCGGTAAGGAAGAATCAAGGTTTTCTGACAGAAGACCTGTCTCCAGCCACGTTTATCACAGAATCAGCCTGACCTCAAAGAAGTAGCCCGACTTCGCCGAAGTCGGGTCGACCAAACCCGCGACTATACATCACAGTAGCCTCGCGGCCGGTCTTGTGGTAATTTACCCGCAGGCGCAGTGCTACGTTGGGGAGTCCAGCCTATGGTGTACGAAGGCAGTTTCAAGTCTCATGACGGCCTTGACCTCTATGAGCGGGGATGGGAACCAGACACCGGATTGCAGGGCCGCGTCGTGTTGATTCACGGGTATGGCGAACATTGCAGCCGCTACGTCGAGCTGGCCCGCGTGTTCAATGCGGCCGGGTTTTCCATCCACACCTACGACCAGCGGGGTTTCGGCAAGTCTCCGGGGGAGCGCGGATCGGTCCGCAATTTCGAATTGCTGCTGCAAGACGTGGACACGTTCCTCGATCACGTCCGCCCCCGTCTCGAGGGCACGCCGTGGTTCATGATGGGCCACAGCATGGGCGGGCTCGTCCTGGCGTCGTACGCCGAAACGCGAACCGTCGATGCGCGCGGCCTGGTGTTCAGCAGCCCGTTTCTTGCGCTCAACGCGTCGCCTCTCCTGATTAAGGTGGCCGGCATCGTCGGCGCGCTCGCACCCTGGATGCCCATCGCGCGGGTCGACCATCCCGCCCGGTCCCGCGATCCCAAGGCGGTCGAAAACGCCATGAAAGACCCGCTCATCTACCCCGGCCCCATCCGCGCGTTCACGGGCGTCGAGTTCAAACGGGTCGTGACGCGCGCCAGGGTCAATTTCCATCGCATCGCGTTGCCCGCCTATATTATTCATGGCACCGGCGATCGAATCGTGCCCAACGAAGGCAGCCGGTTGCTTTACGCCGAGTGCGCGTCAAAGGATAAGACGCTGAGAATCTACGAGGGCGGGTACCACGAACTCTGGAACGACATCGAAAAAGTCACCGTTATGGCCGGCATTTGCGATTGGCTGGCCGCACATATATAAAAACCATCAAGCATCGGAGGGGAAACTGCAATGAAATCAACGCGGAGAACATTTCTGAAAACTACCGCCGGAGCCGCATTGGCCGCCGCCGGTTGCGCCACCAATGAGCCCGCCCCCAAACGAATGGCCACTGCCGTAACGCCCAAGCGGCCCCGCCGCACGCTTGGACCCAATGACCGGATCCGGTGCGCCTTTATCGGCATCGGCAGCCGTGGAAGCTCCATCCTCGGCAGCGCGCTTACATTTGACGACGTCGATATGGTCGCCGTCGCCGATACCTACGACGCCAACCGCGAACGTGCACTCGGCGCCTGCAAGAAAAAGTATCCCGGCGCGACCGGCTATGTCCGGTTTGAGAACCTGCTCGAAAAAGAACAGATCGATGCTATCATCACCGCCACGCCCGACCACATCCACGTCCCCGTGATCCTCGCCGCGCTTGATATGGGCCTCGACGTCTACACCGAAAAACCCATGACGCTCACCTGGGAGTCCGCCAAACAGGTCCGCGACAGAGCCAACGCCGCCGACGCCGTAATCCAGGTTGGCACCCAGTTGCGCAGCATGGAAATGTATCAGCGGCTGCGCGACGTCGTGCAGTCAGGCGAGCTTGGCAAACTGCTCCGCGTGCGGGTCAACCGCGACGGGAAGTCGAAGCCGCTGGACAAGGCGGATACACCCGCCGGCGCTACCGAACAAAACACCCACTGGCCGCTGTTCCTGCGCGAAACAAAACCCTATCCCTACGACCCGCTCCGTTATTTCCACTGGCGCCAGTTTGTCGAGTACTCGAACGGCTACTACGGCGACCTCATGCTGCACCACCTCGACATCTGCCATTTTGTCACCGGATGCGGCATGCCGTCCGCCGTCAAAGCCGTCGGCGGAATCTACACGTTCAACGACGGCCGGACCTGCCCCGACACCGTGAGCGCGCTGCTCGAATACGCGGAGAAATTCCAGTTCAACTACAGCACCACGGTCGGCAACGGCCATTTCGGCCTGTTCGAACGCTACCTGTTCACGAACGGCACCGTCGAAGTTCGCGGGATGGGCGAGATGTCGATCTACCGCGGCGACAATGAGGAGAAGGTGGGCAGCAAAGGCATTCTGAACGAGCCGCACCTGCAGAACTTCTTCGACGCCATGCGCTCGCGCAACGCCACCATCGCGCCGGTCGAAGCGGGCCTGATGGCGGCCACCTGCGCACACATGGCCGTCATGTCCATGAACAGCGGCCGGGCCGCGGCGTGGGATGGCGAGAACGGGACGGTGCGGCTCGCGTAAACGCGAGACTGCCCAGTTCGCTTTACAATAGCCCGCGGCATCGGGACTTCAGCCGTGGGTGTCAGCGTCTTATCTTAGTGCTGTTCAGGGCATCCGCCCGTTTCTCATTTCTTTGTGTGGACAGTGGAGATCGCGGTGAGTTAGAATTGGGAAGAGGAGAATGTACTAATGTGCCCGCCAGTGCGGTATCATGGAATTGAGATTCCGGAAAAGATTATCGCCGATTTCTGTCGGCGTCATCACGTACGCCGGCTTTGCCTGTTCGGCTCGATTCTGCGCGACGATTTCCGGCCCGATAGCGATGTCGACGTGCTGGTGCAGTTTGAACCGGCAGCCACTCCGGGCTTTGGCTTCTTCGGAATCCAAGAGGAACTTTCCGCCTTACTCGGCCGGAGGGTAGACCTCCACACGCCCGGGTTCCTCAGCAAGTACTTCCGGGATGAGGTGCTGCGGGAGGCGGAGGTGTTGTATGACGCGGCATGACGACATGGTTGCGCTTCGACACATGCGCGACCACGCCCTCGAGGCTGTCACGGCCGCGCGTAACCGGTCACGACAGGACCTCGATGGCGACCGCATATTTTCCCTTGCACTGATCAAACTTGTCGAGATCGTCGGTGAGGCGGCCAGCCGGGTTTCCTTGGCAACACGTGCCCTTGAACCGCGTATTCCCTGGAACGAAATAGTGGCCGCACGGAATCGGCTTGTTCACGGCTACGATCAGGTTGATCTCGATGTTCTGTGGCGCATCGTGGCGGTAGAACTACCTCCACTCATCCAACAGTTGGAGACGATTCTGACCGGGCACTCGAAATAGGGCCTGATAGGGAAGGCTTTTCGCCCGCTTTTCGCGAGATAGCTTGCCATAACCAGAGCCGTATCAGTTGCCGGGGCGCATTTTGGCCAGGTCGACGCCGGCCTTTGTCACGATATCGCCGGCTTCGCGGCCGGGTCCGGTTCGCTCTTCGTATTCGCCTTCGTGGTAGTCGTAGCTGGGGATAATGTAGCCGAACTCGTCGTTGGTGAGGCCGAGCACCATCCGGAGTGCGCCGGTCATTTTGGCCATGATCTCGATGGCGATCTGGGGCAGCACTTCGCCGGGCACCGTGATGAACTGGGCATCGCCCACCCAAATCACGTTCATTTCAGATTGAACCGCGCCGTTGAACGCGAACGGTTTGGGCGTGTTGGCGAGAAACCCGGTAAGGGCTTTGGTTGTGACGGGGATTTCGAGCGGGCGTCGGTGAACCCAAAGGCCGCAGGCCGTCATGGGCTTGGCGTTTCGTGCGGCGGCGCAGACGTGTTTTGCCAGGCCCTTGCCCATCTCGGCGGCGGCCTCGTAGGTGCGCAACCGCGTATCCGGGCTGACCATGCCGCCGAGCGCGCCGTTGAGAAAGACGGTTTGCCCGCCGAGTTCTCGCGCCACCTCGTTGCACATCGTGCCCACGAAATCGGGCGAAATGCCGCGTTTGTCTTCAAGCCGGACCACTTCCGGATGGCAGGTGAGGTGCACCAGATTGAGGATGGGCCGCCCGTCTTCTCCCACGGCCTGGATCACGGATACGGTCGGGTCCATCACCGCGGGGTCGCGCCAGTTCAGGATCAGGTCGACTACGCGGCCGCCCGCCATGGACATCTCGGTTGACCCGCGCAGGAGCGCCTTCACGGGCCGCATGTTCCCGGCGGCTTTAAGGATGGCGGCCTCGGTTTGACGCATAACGTATTCGGCGTACTCGCTCGGGTAATACCCGTAAAACCCCATGGTGTCGACGTTCGCATGCGTGTGCGACATCGAGACGTAGACATTTGGGAACCCTTTCTTGGCCAGGGATTCGCGCAGGGGCGCCAAGTCCCAAGGCCCAATGAGGAACACGTCCAGGCCCGCAAACACCACCCGCTGACCGCCCCGCTCGAAAACGGCTACCCGCGCCAATACGTCCTCCTCGAGGTGAAACGGTTTTTCCTTGGCGTCCTCCGTGAGATTGTCGTAACGCTGGGGCGCGATGCTCACCTGCGCGGCGCCTGCCCGAAAATCCGCCGGGACCTCGGCCGGTTTGCCGGCGGTTTCGTCGCGGCGCAAATCGAACTCATGAACATGGGTGTCGGGCACGCGGCGGGTTCGCGGCGCGAAATAAACAATCCCGATGGTTTTACCGGCCGCGTCGCAAATGAACCGGAGCCCTTTCTGGCTATACTCGAGAAACTCCTGGGTCTGGAAACGGATCTCAACCTCCGGCTTGCCGAACAACGCCACGATTGGCTCGCGCGACGGATAGCGGGGGTCTGGTGAGGCGGCCGTAACGGCTTCGATCTTGCCTTTCGAGAAGAAGAACCGGTCGGTCAGACCGGGAGCGCCTTCGCTTGGATATCGGTAGTCGCGATCTGACTGACTTGCGGCGGGAGGAGGGCCCATCACGCGCGAGACATCGTCCTGCGTCGCTTCACCCGGTACAAGCCCCCTGAACGCATTCGGAACCTGTTCCGCCGCACCCGCACCCAGCGTTGTTAACAGCACAAGGACCCCCACTACACACGCACCCGCATTGAAAAAGAAACATATTCTTTGCATATCCGGCCACCTCGCACATTCCCGTTACGCACCACGCGCCCATCCACATTGCCCAACCGGGGTATGATACGCGCGGCCGGTTGTTCCGTCAACGCGGCAGGATGCCGCGTCTACACTTGCAGCCAATAGGGGATGGAATGGTCTGCCATTGCAAGCCCAACCAAGAACTCACTTCGAGGCGAGAACGTCTTACGTGCGGATTTTGGAACAACAACCCGTCTTGACCGTCCGTTGGCGGCGTATGATAGAATTCGGGCATTCGCCAAATGTGGCGCGGCCAACGGGAGGAATCCACATGGCGCATCAAATCAGCAGACGCCGGTTGTTGAGCCTGATTGGAGGCACGGCCGCATCGACGGTGTTTGCGCGGTTTGCAGACGCCGCGCCGTCCAGGCCCAACGTGCTGTTCATGGCCATCGACGATCTCAACGATTGGATCGGCTGCCTCGGCGGCCACCCCGACGTTAAGACGCCTCACCTCGATGCGCTCGCCGCGCGCGGCGTCCTGTTCTCGAATGCCCACTGCGCCGCACCCGCGTGCAACCCATCGCGCGCGGCCCTCATGACGGGCATCCGGCCGTCCACCTCGGGCGTCTATATCAACTCCCAGCCCTGGCGGAAAAGCCCGGTGCTCCGCGACGCCGTCACCATCCCCCAGCACTTCATGGCACACGGGTACGAGGCCATCGGCAGCGGGAAAATCTACCACGGCAACTTTCCGGACCCGCCGTCCTGGCAGGAATATTGGCCCTCGCAGAAAAATAACAAGCCCGGCGATCCCGTGCGCAAGGAAAAATCGCCCGCTGCCAAGACCCATTTCGATTGGGGGCCGCTGGATGTGCCCGTCGAGCAGATGGGCGATTGGCAGGTCGCCGATTGGGTGATCGGGCAGCTCGGCAAACAGCACGAGAAACCATTCTTTCTCGGCTGCGGGTTTTTCCGGCCCCACCTGCCGTGGTACGTGCCGCGCAAGTATTTCGAGATGTATCCGCCCGACAAGATCACGCTGCCCAACGTCAAAGAAGACGACCTCGACGACGTCCCACCCGCCGGAAAACGCATGGCTCTGAAAAGCGGCGACCACGCGCGCGTCCTCGAGCACAACGAATGGCGCCAGGCCGTCCAGGGTTATCTGGCATGTATCAGTTTTGTCGACGACTGCGTCGGCAGGGTCATTTCCGCGCTCGACAACAGCCCACACCGCGACAACACCCTCGTCGTCCTCTGGTCGGACCACGGCTGGCATCTGGGCGAGAAACTCCACTGGCGCAAGTTCGCCCTCTGGGAAGAAGCCACGCATAACGTGCTCATGGTCGCCGCCCCCGGCACAACCTCGCCCGGCGGCAGGTGCCCCGCAACCGTCAACCTGCTGGATATCTACCCCACCCTGATTGAGCTATGCTCTCTCGATCCCAAAAAGGAACTCGAGGGAAACAGTCTGCTCCCCCTGCTCAAAGATCCGCAGGCCACATGGGACCGGCCTACACTCACCACACACGAACGCAACAACCATTCGGTCCGGTCAGACCGATGGCGCTACATCCGATACGCCGACGGCTCCGAAGAACTCTACGACCATTCCGCCGACGAGATGGAATGGACCAACCTCGCTACCGACCCGCAATACGACCACATCAAAAAAGAACTCCAAAAATGGCTTCCCTCAACCAACGCCGAGGATGTCCCTCCAAAATAACGCGACGTTGCCGCCAGCCACTGACATTATTTGATTGGAACTGGGCACGCGCGAAAACAATACGCCCAAAAAGAGGGGCAAAAAGACTGTTTTTCGCGGGGATACTGTCGCCGTCTCTTAATAAAACGCCGAAAACCTCGAAAACAAATGCGGCGGGTATTGCCACTCTCTATTCTGATCGGCATAATAAGGCGTTGAGCTGCTGAAACGTCTGTTGCGGGCCTGGGCGCTTGATTGCTTTATCCCGCGGTGTCGGCCCGCAGCCAACCATGGAGGCCAAGACATGGATCTCGAGAATAGCGTTTGGTTCGAGCGGCTGAGTGCCATGGCGGAGTCGAGCAGTCAGGTCGATTCATCGCTTTACTCCCAATATGACGTGAAGCGCGGCCTGCGCGACATCTCGGGCAAGGGTGTCTTGGCCGGCCTGACGCAGATCGGCGAAGTGCAGGCCCAAACACAAGTCGGCGACCAGTCCGTTCCCGGGCCGGGCCACCTCATTTACCGTGGGATCGACATCGACGAAATCGTCGACGGGTTTCTGTCCGAGGGCCGGGAAGGCTTCGAGGAGGCGTGTTACCTCCTGCTGTTCGGCCAACTCCCGAGCCCTGAGGAGTTGGAACGGTTCCAGAAACTCCTGGTGTCTTACCGTGCACTGCCGGACAACTTCGTCCACGACTCCATTCTCAAACTGTGCAGCCGCGACATGATGAATGCCTTGGCGCAAAGCGTCCTGGCTCTTTACGTCTCGGATGATCGCGCCGACGACATCGACATTCCCAACGTCCTGCGGCAGTGTATTCTGCTGATTGCCACATTCCCACTGCTCGCCGCCTACAGCTACCGCGCCCATTCCTACCACTACAAACACAAGAGCCTCGTCATTCACAGCCCAAACCCCAAGCTGTCAACGGCCGCCAATTTTCTCCACATGCTCCGCCACGACAGCCAGTACACACCGCTCGAGGCCCAACTGCTGGATTTGGCGCTTGTCCTGCACGCCGAACACGGCGGCGGAAACAACTCGACGTTCACGGCCCACGTCGTTACGTCCAGCGGCACCGACACCTATTCGGCCATCGCGGCCGCGCTCGGCTCGCTCAAAGGGCCACGCCACGGCGGCGCCAATATCAAGGTCGTCCAGATGTTTCAAGATCTCAAGCAGCAGGTTTCCGACTGGGAAAACGAGCGACTGCTTGAAGAATACCTCCTCAAGTTGCTCAACAAAAAGGCTTTCGATCACTCCGGCCTCATCTACGGGATCGGCCACGCCGTCTATTCCGTTTCAGACCCCCGCACACTCATTCTCCGCGACCATGTGGGCAAACTCGCAAAAGAGAAAGGCCTGGCGGACGAAATGCGCCTCTACCAAAAAGTCGAGAAACTCGCCCCCGAAGTCATCAGCCATGTACGGAAAATGTACAAAGGTGTCAGCGCCAATGTCGACTTCTACTCCGGATTTCTCTACCGCCTGCTCGAAATTCCCGTCGAACTGTTCACACCCCTGTTTGCCATGGCCCGAATCGCCGGATGGAGCGCGCATCGCATCGAAGAAATCGCCAACGCCGGAAAAATCATACGGCCCGCATACAAAAGTGTCGCCTCGCAGAGACACTACGTGCCCCTGTCCGACCGGAACACGGGCTCGAACAGCCGCCCTTGCTGAACCGGACCGCTTACGTGGCCTTACGGGAAACTGGCAGGGGACGTAACGGAAAGGTATAGCAAAAGTTCAAAGGTCCTTTTTGTTCTTTCCCAGCGTGTCGCTCCTGCAGAATCATCGGACAATCATGAGCCTCGATGTGATTGCCTTGACGCTTCACGGTTTCCGGATATGTTACTTTTGTAGTTCCTCCAGGAGTGTGTGCGCCCAGAGGTGGTTTGGGTTCAGTTCGACTGCTTTTTCAAGACTTCCTTTGGCGCCGGCCATGTCGCCGTTGCCGAGTGCGCCGAGGGCGGCAAGGTAGTGGGCCTGTGCGAGCCGGGTGCTGCGGGCTTGCCGCTCGCCGAACTTCATGAAGAAATCAACGGTTCCGCCGGACTCGAGCTGGGCGGCGCCATCGCTTGCAAGTGCGTCGAACAGGGCTTTGGCTTCGTCGGTTTTGCCGAGCTTGGCGAGGGCTTGGCCTTTGTGATACCGGAACTCGGAGGCGCCGGCCTCGGTGTTTGCAGCGAGCTCGAGATGCTCGGCGGCCTTTTGCGGCTCGTTAAGTGCCTCGTACGCCGCGGCGATCAAGAGGTGTGCGCGCGCGGCGTGCGGGTCCTGTGCGGGGCGGTCGACGCCGAGGTTCTCGGGATATTCGAGTGCGGCCTGGAACGCGCGCAGGGCTTCCTGCGGCTGCCCGTCCTTCAGCAATTTCAGTCCGCGCAACGTGTGCGCCTCGACGTAGGTGTCGTGGATTTCGGTGCTGGCCTCCCACGTGTCGAACCGGCGCCCATCGAGCATGGCGATGGCTTCGTCGTATCCGCCCGTCTGCACAAAAAGATGAATCTGGCGTGCCACGAGATCGCTGCGCTTGTCGGTCGTTTGCTGGTTCTTGCATAGCAGTGCGAGGCGCGTCTCGGCCGGTGCGCCCGCGGACGCATACAGTTGGTCGAGTTCATAGAACACGCGGGGGTCGCTGCTGTCGCAGGCCACCGACTGCTCGTATTCGGCGATGGCTTTTTCATACTGCGCCTCGTCTCTCGACCAGGCGTAGCCGAGGTTGCGGTGTGCGGTGGCGAACGATCCGTCGAGTTCGCACGATTTCGCCCACGCCTCGACCGCCTGTTCCGGCTCGAGGTCGTAGAGCAGATTGCCAAGGTAATACCAGGCGCGGGCGTCGTCGGGCCGGGTAGCGATGGCGTGGCGCAACACGCGGATCGACTCGAGCCGGAACGGGAAACAATACGCGGGCGGCATGCCGGCGGCCTTGCGGTAGTATTCGGTTGCGCCGGCGGCGTCGCCTTTTTTTGCCGTGTAGTAGCCGAGGGCGTAGTAGAGCATCGGATAGGTTTCGGGTGTTTCGGCGTTGGCTCGCCGCTCGAGGACGTCCGCGGCTTCGTCAAACAGGCCGGCCCCGGCGTAGGACGAGGCCAACTCGAGATACGACTGCACGTCGTCGCGCATCAGGCCCGCCAGTGTGTCCCGGGCGCGCCGGGCAGACCGATCCTTGCCCGCGGCTTGCTCGGCGAGAATCTGTTCGTTGCCCGCCCAGAAATCCAGCGGATCGAGGGCCAGATTGGCCTGGGCCTGCCGGGCGGCATCCGCGGCGCGCCCGAGATGCCGCAGCACGGCCGCACGCAGGTCGAGCGCCTTCGGGTCCCGGGCGTTCGTCGCAATGGCTTCGTCCAAATGATCGAGCGCGCGATCAAACTGGCCGTTGCGGCAATCGATTTCCGCAAGCGCGAAGCTCGCGGCCGTATGCCACGCCGAATTCCAGGCCGCGCGGTTATAGGCGTCGTACGCCTCGTCGAATTTTTCCTGGCCTGCCAGCGCCACGCCAAGATAATAGTGGGGTTCGCCGTCACGGGGCCGCGTGTGGTTGTAGGTGAGGCGCGCGACCGCCTTCCGCAGGCGCGTCTCGGCCCGCTCGTACAGGCCGCGCCGGCAGTCGTAGATACCGAGTGCCACGTTGGCGCGGACATCGGCCGGGTCGCGCTCGAGCGCTTCCTCGTAGTACGGGTATGGCTCGACGGTCGGGTTGTAAAACTGCTCGAGCCGCTGCCCCGCCAAGTTGAGTTCCTCGACCGTCTTGATCTCGGCGGGCGGCGGCGGCGGGGTGACGGGTTCGGGCATAGGTTCAGGCGCGACGGTCTTGGGCTGGTACGTCACGAGTTCGGCGCCGGTCTCGTCGTAGAGCGCGGCCCGCAGATCCATTTCGGTTACGCCTTGCGGCAGCGCGACGTGTTCGACAAACGGCGCAGCCGGGTCGATAGCGATCGTTTTGTCGAGAATGCTCGAGCCTTTGGCGGCCAGCACGGCGCGCACCCTCGAGTGTTTCCCGGCCGTGTTGAACGCAAGCCGGGCACCGCCTTCGGGCACCACGGTGAGGTTGACGGCGGCGTCGCGGGTGGCGTTGCACACCCCATCGAGATCGCGCAGCGGGTACCAGCTCTGCGTGAACACTTTCGTCTCATGCGGCTGAATCCAACTGTAATCGGGCTGGTTGTCCGACCAGGCCCCCACCATGATTTCCGCATACGGCCCATCCGAGTCGGTGAGTTTGACCCGGTCGCCGGTCGATTGCGTGCCCCACGTCCACAGTTTCATCCCCGGCACGACGTGATGATCGGCGACGTGTACAACGCCGGCGTGCTTGTCGTGGTCGTAGCCGGCAAAAAAGTCTTCCTGGACGTTCCAGGCGAAAAACGAGGTCGCCCCAGCGTGGTTTTTCCACCAACTGACATCGACGCCCGCGGTGTAATCGACATTGTTGAACGTCTCGTGCGAGATCGGCCAGTGCGAGAACTGGTTTTTCCCGTGGAACGTGGCAAACTGCGTGCTCGGCGGGAAGATCACCTGATAGCTGTCCGTGGCGTGAATGGCCACGTTCGCCCAGTACAAAATCGAGTTCACGTATGGCGTCCCGTTGAACAGTTTCACCGTCACATCCAGCCGTGACACGCCCGACTCGAGCGTCATCCCGATCAACCACGTCATCCGGTGGCGACGCTCGGTCTCGCCGACCCAGACCGTCTTACTGCCATCATCGTTCTCGGCCAGGACGTAATCCACCGGCATGAACGTCGTGTTGCGGTGGTGGTGAAACACGCACCACTCGACCCCGCCCGAAATCCAAGCGCCCAGCATGCCGATCAGATCCGGTTTGATCACATGCTGGCGATAAAAGAAGTGATGATCGTTGGTTTTGTCATACGCCTCGAAGATTCTGCCGCCGATCTCCGGCAACACGCAAAACCGCACGTACTCGTTCTCGAGCCACAACGCCTTGTACGTGCGGTCAACCTTGTTCTGCGTCAGCACATCCAGCATCGGATACGGATAGACGGGCCCCGTAGCCCCCTGGTACCCGCGCCCATCGAAAAACCGCGGATTAATGTCCCCCGGCTCGACCTCATAAGTCGGCAGCGTCAGGTCCTCTTCCCAGACGCGCACATCCCCGGCCGCGCTCGCCGAAACCGCCGCCGCCAGCGCAAGCGCAAGCCACAAAACGACATTCCGGTTCTCGATCGGCATGATGCATTCTCCTTCAATCAAGCACATGCCACATTGTAGAGAACCGGAGCCGCGCAGTCTATTAAGACTGGAGAAAGATTGATGGCTGTCCCCTATATCCCCCCTATACAATACCTCTAGCAGCCTTGCAATCCCGTTACTTCCCGGGTGTCCGCAGGTCTTTCACGGGCGTGTCCGCGGGCATAGAAATGCGATCCGGGTTGATGACATTACCGTCCACGTAAAGAACGAGCTCGACCCGCGCTTGCTCCAACGTCCAGTGCATCGGGTCGAGTTTCTCCGGGTCTTCTACGATCTTCCACTTGCCCTCCTGCTCGAAGAACTCGACAAATTGCGGGAGGACGCCGTTAGCATCGGCTTTGATGTCTTTTGTCCAGGGTCCTTTGTGCGAATAAGACCCGTCCGCCTTTCTTTTATAGGTGCCTTGGGTGGGGCAGACAATATGGACCTGCGGCCGCATTGGTTCACCGCCTGCAGAAGTCGTGCCTTGGGTTGCCGCCACAAACACGATGGGCGCTTTTTTGCTTTTCACTTTAAGCAATGCCGGCCAAACGCGGTTAAATTCTTCGGCACTTTTGAACTCTATCTCATAAACAGTTGCTGTCGAACCGGCATAGAGTTGTCCCGTGTTTGCCCGTGCCCGGAACGGTTCCAACTCCGACGGCCACATTCTTGGCCATGTGCCTCCCCGCTCAACTATCATGGCCGCAAGAGCGCCCGTGCAGCACAACGTAAGACAAAACGCAACCATCAGACATTGACAACGACGCATGAGATTAGCCTCCCTGTTTTGAAAACGTTGTCACTTCACGCGCAATTCCACTATGGAAATCACCGCATTGGATTTCTCCCGCGGCAAACAGGGGACAGCGGGGCTGGTGAAGAAGCTCTGGTTGAGCCCGGGAGCGTTCCCTCTCCCCTTGGGAGAGGGTTAACGTTCCCTCTCCCCTTGGGAGAGGGTTAGGGTGAGGGAACCTGTCAACAAGAGGCCTCTTCCCCCTGAAGTGCTGGCCCTGTGCCGTGCGATGCGGCATAATGATACGGAGGCGGAGAAGCTTTTTTGGCGACTTCTCCGAAATCGCCAACTGGGGGGCGCCAAGTTTCGCAGACAACACGCCATTGGCCGATACATCCTGGATTTCTACTGTCATGAGGCCCGGCTGGCCATTGAACTCGATGGCGGACAACATGGGGAATCGGATCAGGCTCGCCGGGATGAACGGCGAACGCGATACCTGCAAGAGCAGGGCATTCGCGTGCTTCGCTTCTGGAACCACCAGGTACGGACAAACTCGAGTGGGATCTTGCAGGCGGTGTGGGATGCCCTCTTCCCCGCCAACGCCGTGACCCTCACCCCTCACCCCAACCCTCTCCCACAGGGAGAGGGCGAA
>DATKVG010000063.1:0-28140 GCA_035530195.1 Bathyarchaeia archaeon
AGGGGATCCTCACGCCCTGCCATAAAGGGCCATGAAAAAAAGCCTTAGCCAGTGGCTGGCAGGGCTCAGGATGACAGGCTTTGGGGCGGGCTTTGGATGACATGTTTTGATCTTGGTTTTCTTCCACAAAAAAGCCCTGCCGCAGGGCTTGATCGCTCAGGATGACAGGCTTTGATCTTGGTTTTCTCCCACAAAAAAGTGCTGGCACAGGGCTTGATCGCTCAGGATGACAGCTTTGATCTGGGGCCAGCGGTAGATTTCTGCGAAAAAGGGCAGGAAGTTGACAGATAGTCGTACCGAGTATCCTTGACAGGTTTTGCGGGTGTCGGCTAGTATCGGCGCGGGTCGAGGGGCTTACAGGACCACGGAAAGGGGTAGGCGAATGGCGGTCGTTTTAGTGACAGGCTCGGCGGGCTTGGTTGGCGCGGAGACGGTCCGGCGGTTTGCCCGCGAGGGGTTCACCGTTGCCGGCATCGACAACGACATGCGTGCCTATTTTTTCGGGCCGGAAGGCTCGACGAAATGGTCGGCTCGCCAGTTGCAGCAGGACCTGCCCGGATATGAGCATCACAACGTCGACATCCGCGATTACGCCGACGTCGATCGGGTTTTCCAGACGTACGCGGGCGAGATCGCGCTGGTGGTTCACGCGGCGGCCCAGCCCAGCCACGATTGGGCGGCCCGGGAGCCGCTGACGGATTTCGGCGTGAACGCCACGGGCACGCTGAACATGCTCGAGTTGACGCGGCTGCATTGCCCGGCCGCCCCGTTTATCTTTACCTCGACGAACAAAGTCTACGGCGACCGGCCCAACACGCTGCCGCTGGTCGAGATGGACACGCGGTGGGAGGTCGATTCGGCCCACCGGTATGCCGAACATGGGATCGACGAGACGATGTCGATCGATGAGACGAGACATTCAGTATTCGGCGCGTCCAAGGTTGCGGCGGACGTGATGGTGCAGGAATACGGGCGGTACTTCGGGCTGAACACGGTGGTGTTTCGCGGGGGCTGCCTGACGGGGCCGGGTCATTCGGGTGCGGAACTTCACGGGTTCTTATCGTACCTGATGAGATGCGCCATCACCGGCAGGGAGTACCGCATCTTCGGGTACAAAGGCAAGCAGGTGCGCGACAATATCCACTCTCAGGATTTGGTGGAGGCGTTCTGGCAGTTTTTCCAGCAGCCGCGGTCCGGCGAGGTGTATAACATGGGTGGCGGCCGGTTCAGCAACTGCTCGATGCGCGAGGCCATCGCCAAATGTGAGGTGATCGCGGGCAAGAAAATGGTGTTTACCTACGTCGAAGACAACCGGATCGGCGATCACATCTGGTGGATCAGCGACGTGCGCAAGTTCGCCTCTCATTACGCCGAATGGAAGCTCACTTATACGATCGATATGATCCTGGAGGAAATCTTCCATGGCTTTGAAGGCCGCCTCTGACCTCCGGCCCCAAGGGCAGAACGGGCTGCTTTACTCCATCCTGATCCCCGCGTATAACGAGGAAAACAACATCCGGCCCACCATCGAAGCGGTGGCCAAAACGCTGCGTCGCGAGCAGATCCCGTTTGAAATCCTCGTGGTCAATGACAACAGCGTCGATTCGACGGCCGAAAGCGTCCTGGCGGTGCAACGCGAATACCCGGAGGTCCGGATGGTTCACAACGTTCGGCCGGGCGGCTTGGGGCGTGCAATTCGGTTTGGCCTGCAACACTACCGGGGCGAGGCGGTGGCCATTGTGATGGCCGACCAGTCGGACGACCCGGAGGACGTGGCCCGGTGCTACAGGAAAATGGAGGAGGGCTACGACTGCGCGTTCGGCTCGAGGTTTATCAAGGGCAGCAGCGTCTCGGATTACCCCGTGGTGAAGCTGGTGTTCAACCGGCTGGGTAACACGCTGATCCGGCTGATGTTCCTGACGCGGCACAACGACCTCACCAACGCGTTCAAATGTTACCGCAGGCACGTGATCGACGATATCAGCCCGCTGCACGCATGCCATTTCAACATCACGATCGAGATGTCGCTGTCGGCGCTGATCCGGCGGTATTCGATCGCGGTGTTTCCCATTCATTGGTCGGGCAGGAACTGGGGCGTGTCCAACCTGCGGATTTGGGTGATGGGCCGGCGGTACGTCTGCACGCTGCTGAAGATCTGGTTTGAACGGCTGCTTATCCTCGATGACCTGATGGCCGACATGAACTCTCGGGGGTCAAGGTAAACCGGTATGACACGGACGTTTCGCCGCACGCTGTTGCTGTTCCTGCTGATCGTGGGTGTTTCTGCGGCGGTGGGCGCGGCCCACTACGCGCTCCGGGGCGGGAGCGTGCTCCGGGGCGGAACGGTTGCAGGCTTGCAGGGCAGCGGCGGCGCGCTGGTTGAGGCGGCCCGGCAGCGGCTGGCCGAGGTCATTCCGCCGAACCCGTTTGGCCGCAAGACGGGCGGAATCCGGGTTTATTTCGCGCCCAGCGACGGGGCGGGATCAGACCGAATCGACGCGGCATTCCTGGACTTTCTGCGGTCGGCGCGGCGGTCCATCCACGGGGCCTTTTACGATTTGCAGTGGGCAGAAGCGGCGCGGGTGCTGGCCGAGAAGCGGGGCGAGGGGGTCGATGTGGCGCTGGTGTGCGACTCGGATTACAAGGACCGGGAGGCCGTGAAAATCTGCCTGCGGGCCGGGATCAAAATCGTGTTTGACGGGCGGAGCGCACTGATGCACGACAAGTTCTGCGTGATCGACGGCGAGCGGGTGTGGACGGGATCGACCAACTGCACGGAAAACGGCATGTTCCGCAACAACAACAACAGCCTGATCGTCGTGTCGGACAAGCTGGCGGCCGATTACGCCGCGGAGTTCCAGGAAATGTTCGGCCAGGGCAAGTTCGGCAAGAGTTCGCCGCGGGCGACGCCGTATCCGCAACTGACGGTCGAGGGCGTGGACGTGGAGTGCTATTTCGCGCCGGAAGACGACGTGTACCAGGAAATCGAGGCGGAAATCGAGGCCGCCCGGGCGAGCATCGACTTCATGGCGTTCTCGTTTACGTTGCGCGACCTGGCGAAAGCCATGGTCCGGCGGCAGGACGACGGGGTGCGGGTACGGGGCATTTTCGACACGCAGCAGGCCGCATCCCGGTATTCCCAGGACGAATACCTGGCCGAAAAAGGCGCCACCATCTACCTGGACCGCAACCCGCATGTGATGCATCACAAGGTGATCGTGGTGGACGGGCAAACGGTCGTTACGGGCAGCTACAATTTCAGCAAGTCGGCCGAAGAAAAGAACGACGAAAACGTGATTATCATTCACTCGGCGGATATCGCGAAGGAATACGTGCGCGAATTCGAGAAGCTGGCGCTAAACTGACCGCGGGGAACGATACGGCCGGATTGGGGATTAGACGTATCAGGCAGCAATTTGTCAATGCCTGCGAGGAGGAGAAAATGCACGTACGACCTGTCACGAAGAAGGCGGGCGGCCCGTCGAGAGGGGCCATCATGGAAGACTTGGGGGAGTATGAGGAATCGTGGCTCTACTTGATGCTATTCCTGATTGCCTCGGTCATTGTTCCAGGGAAACTGTAGCGAAAAACGGGTGTACCCGCTTTTCCTACTTATCCGTCGCTATCTTCTGGATGAGGGCCGTGGTTGATTTGCCTTCGACCGCGGGGATGATGGCGATTTTCCCGCCGTACGACTCGACGACCTGGCGTTCCTCCTGGACGATGGTGTCCAGGGTGTAATCGCCGCCCTTGGCGTACACGTCCGGCCGGAGCTGTTCGAGGATTTTGGTGGTTGTTTTATCGCCGAAAATGGTGAGGTAAGAAACGCACTCGAGCGCGGACAGGATCAGGGCGCGATCCTGTTCGCGGACCACGGGCCGGTTCGGGCCTTTGTTCTCGCGCACCGACTCGTCGCTGTTCAGGCCTACCACGAGGATGTCGCCATGCCGGGCGGCGTTGAGCAGGTACGTGATATGGCCGGCGTGGAGGATGTCAAAACACCCGTTCGTCCAGACAATCTTTTTGCCGTCGGCCTTGAGCCCCGCCACCACGCGAACGAGTTCCTCGAGCGACTTGAGCTTGACGGGCCCGCCGGCGCCGGCCATCGCGCGGTCGACTTCCTGCCGCGTTACGGTCACGACGCCCCGCTGGCCCACCGCGACGCCGGCCGCGGCGTTGCCGATCACGGCGGCATCGTGCAGCGACCCGCCGGCCAGCACGGTGAGTGCGACGGCGGCGGTGACGGTGTCCCCCGCGCCGGTGACATCGAGCACTTCACATGGGCTAATGGGCACTTCGGTGACCTCGCCGGTCTCGGCGAAGACGGTGATCCCGTCGGGCCCGCAGGTGATCAGGGCGTTCTTCACGATTTTGAGCAGGGCTTTCCCGGCGGCCTTGAGCGTTTCTTTGTCGACCACGTCGATGCCGACGGCGATGCCGGCTTCGCGATCGTTAGGGACGACAATGTCGAAACCCTTGAACGCGCCGGCCCGTTTGCGCGAATCGCCGACGGTGAGTAGCTTGTGTTTTTTCGCGCAGGCGGCGATTTCAGCGAGGACGCGCTCGGTACAGGTCGAGGAGACCTGGTCGCCCACGACGATGGCGTCGACCTTCGAGGCGTACGCGCGGATGTTCGCGATTACCTTGTCTTCCGTTTCGCCGCTGATGAAGACAGGGGTCGGCGTGTCGGTGCGGAGGATTTCCTGGGTGGGGATGTTAAACCCGCCGGCGCGCAGCTTTCCGTAGGTGTTGGTGGCGACGGCGGGATTGACGACGATGCCGGACGTATCCACGTTGCGGACGGCAAACTCGCGGCGGACCACGCCGGCGTTGGTGTCGTCGCCCACGACGCCTACCATGTAAGTTTTTGCGCCGAGCGCGGCGACGTTGCAGGCGGCGTTGCCGGCGGCGCCGGGGTTGTGCTTCTTTTCCTGGACCTCGAAAATGGGAATCGGGGCCTCGAGGCTGACGCCCGTAACCACCCCGAAAATGTTCTCATCCAGGTAGATATCGCCGGCAACCAGCACGCGTTTCTGGTCAAACCGCGCCAGCAACTCCCGGTAATGTTGCAGATCCATGCCGAATAAACTCCCGTTTGAGCCCCGTTTGTCATTAGTGCCCGATGATTCTAGCCGATGGTGCAGCTTCAATTAAAGAAACTTGGGTGGCGGGCCGGTGGGACCATTGGGACGATGGGGACCGATTGGAACCTTTGGCAGAAGGGTCAGCCCCGGGTAAGTTAAGCATTTGTTGCGCCGTATCTTGTACGTTTGTTATACTTACGAGTGGTCCTTTCGGAAAGGCTGCTTTCCGACCTGACGAGGCCTTTCATTGCCGCGATGGGCGGGCAAGTGGGGTCACCTGCTGACAAAGCGAGTGGTCTCTGTGTGCCTTTTGAGATGGGATGACGGGTTCGAGTGCTGTGATAGAACGTACGTTTGTGATGATAAAACCGGACGGGTTTGGGCGTCGGCTATGCGGGGCCATTATTGGCCGGTATGAGCGCAAAGGGCTGCGGCTGGTTGGCCTGAAGATGCAGGTGATCCCGCGGGACCTGGCGGAGCGCCACTACGCGGAGCACGCGGGCAAACCGTTTTACGAAGATTTGGTTGAGTTTATAACGTCGGGGCCGACCATCCTGATGGTGTGGGAAGGGCCGGACGCGGTGGCGACGGCGCGGAAGTTGAACGGCGCCACGGATTGCCAGAAGGCGGGCGTGGGCACGATCCGGGGCGATTTCGGGTTGAACACCCGGAATAACCTGGTGCATGCTTCGGATTCGGTGGAGACGGCGGCGCGGGAGATAACGTTGTATTTTGAGGATTCGGATTTGTGGGATTTCCCGATGCCCGACGGGCATTGGCTGAGTTAACAGAGGCAAGAGTCAACAAGGAAGGTTTTTTTTCATGGCCGGTGGACGCAAAGTGCGGCATAAGAAGATTATGAAGCACAAACGGAAAAAGAAACGCCGCGCAAATCGCCACAAGAACAAATAGGATCGTTGGTTGACGTTTAGCAAAGGCTTTGAGTCCACCGGCCGCATCACAGGATCGCCCGCGGCCGGTGGGCAGGCCTTTTTGAATGGCGAGCCGCTTGTTTGTGACCGGCGGCGTGGAGCGCGAGGAGTCTTTTATGGCAGATGACGACAAGCCCAAGATAATCATCGACGAGGACTGGAAAAACCAGGTCCAGCGGGAAAAAGAAGAGGCGCAGAAAAAGGCCGAGGAAGCCCCGAAAGAAGAAGAACGAGCCGCCCCGGAAGCCGAGGAGGCGTCGTTCGAGGGGCTGGTATCGGGCCTGGCGATGCAGGCGATGATGGCGCTGGGCGTGTTGGCGCCGCGCGACGCCAAGGAGGTCACGATCGACCTTCGTGGCGCCAAGTACGTCATCGACCTGCTGATCGTATTGCGCGATAAAACGAAGGGCAACCTGACGCCCGAAGAGCAGGGGTACCTTGCCGAGTCGCTGGCCGATTTGCAGCAGACCTACGTGCTGCGTTCGCAACAGCTTCAGGAAGCCGCGCTTCGTCAGGCGGGAATTGACCCGAACTTGAAGCCGTAACGGCGCTGCAAGCAGCCGCGCTGCAAGCAGCGGCGCCGTAGGCCGCGGGCCGGGCAAGGAAAAGGAGCAGACAATGCCGGCATTTGTGATAGTCGGGATGCAATGGGGCGACGAGGGCAAAGGCAAGGTCGTCGATTACGTGACGCGGTACGCGGACGTGGTGGTCCGCCACAACGGCGGCAACAACGCCGGCCACACCCTCATGGTGGACGGCCAGCAGACGATCCTCCACCTGATCCCCAGTGGCATCCTCCACGAAGGCAAGGTCTGCATCATCGGCAACGGTACCGTACTCGATCCGGCGGTTCTGCTCGAGGAAATCGAGGCGGTCCGGGCGGCAGGGGCGCGGCTCGAGGGCCGGCTGTTCATCTCGGGCGCGGCGCACATCATCATGCCGTACCACAAGCTGTTCGACCAGGCCCAGGAAAAGTTCCGCGGGAAGAACCGGCTTGGCACGACGGGCCGTGGGATCGGCCCGGCGTATGCCGACAAGGCGGAACGGTTCGGGATCCGGCTGGGCGACCTGCTGGATACGGCCGTGTTCAAGGCCAAACTGGCCAGCCTGCTTGAATACAAGAACTTGATGATCGAGAAGCTTTTCGACGAAACGCCACTCAGTTTTGACGCCGTGTGCGAGGAGTACCTGGGTTATGCGGACCGGCTTCGGCCGTTTGCGGCGGATATCGTGCCGATGGTTCACGATGCGTTGCGGGCGGGGCGGCAGGTGGTGTGCGAAGGCGCCCAGGGCGCCATGCTCGATCTCGATCACGGCACGTTCCCTTACGTGACCAGTTCGACGACGCTTTCGGCGGGCGCGTGTTCGGGCATCGGGCTGGGGCCGCGGGACATCAAGGGCGTGATCGGCATCGTCAAGGCGTACACGACGCGCGTGGGCGAAGGGCCGTTTCCAACGGAACTGTTCAACTCGTCCGGCGAGTTCCTGCGCGAGAAGGGCCGGGAGTACGGCGCCACCACGGGCCGGCCGCGGCGTTGCGGCTGGCTGGACTGCGTCCAGCTCCGGCGGGCGGCGATGGTCAACGGTGTGACGCACCTGGTGCTGACCAAACCGGACGTGCTGGGTTCGCTGGACGCGATCAAGATATGCACCGCCTACGAAATCGACGGGCAGACAGTCCGGGAATTCCCGGCGCAGCTTTCGAGGCTGGAACGGGTCAAGCCGGTGTACGAAGAGATGCCGGGGTGGGCCGAAGATATCTCGACCTGTTCGAGTTGGAACGACCTGCCGGCGGCCGCGCGGGCGTATTTCAAACGCATCGAGGAACTGATTGGGGCGCCGGTGGCGATCGTGAGCGTGGGTCCCGGGCGCGAGCAGACCATCGAGTGCGTGGACCCGTTCGCATAGGCGCGCGGAAGTGCGTAGGCGCGCGGCAGCGCGGCCCATTTGGAGTTTTAAAACGGAATCGGTACAATTGAACCGTACAAGTAGATGGCGCGAAAAGTTGAGCGGGTTCTATTCGTTTGATATGATGATGGGTCTTGCCGGGCTTTCCTGCGTTAATGGTGCAAGGTTAGGCGCTGCAGGAAGTTTACAGGTCCCCGTTGCGGGATCACGGAAGGAGGTGAATTTGTGAGAACGTACGAAAGCCTTTACATCCTTCGGCCTGATTTGCAGGAAGAGGAAGTCGAGGTGCTGGCCAAAGAGGTGGAATCGCAGATAACAGGCGACGGGGGGACCATAGTCCGCTCGGAGATCTGGGGCAAACGACGCTTGGCGTACGAAGTCCAGAAGTGTTCGGAAGGCTATTATATCCTTGTTCGTTATATGGCGACGCCGGTGTTTGTGGCACGGCTCGAGAATTACTTCCGGCTCACCGACGCGGTGATCCGTTATTTGATGCTTCATTTCGACGAGCGCACGCTCCGGCTCGAGGCGCGCCAGAAGCAGCGCAAAGAAGCCGAGCTTCAAAATGCCGTTGCCGCCAAACCGCGCAGCGATGAAGACGAAGAAGAGGAGGTTGGCGCACGTTCCGGGCGGGGCCGGCGGTACCGCGACGAAGATGCCGACAACGAGGATACTGAAAACGAGTGAATCATTCACTCCTTGAGAGGGGAGAACCGCAATGCCGGATTTCAGAATGCCAGATCTCAATAAGGTATACCTTGCAGGGCGCCTGACGCGCGACCCCGAGTTGAAGTACACGCAGTCCGGGTTGGCCATGTGCCGGCTTGGCCTGGCCGCCTCGCGCCATTACAAAGGGCGCGACGGCGAAAAAAAAGAAGAGACCCTGTTCATCGACATCACCGTGTGGGACAAAGCGGCCGAGTACCTCGGCCAGCGGCTTCGCCAGGGCAGCCCGGTGCTTGTCGAGGGACGGTTGAGGACCGACTCGTGGGAAGACAAAACCACGGGACAGAAACGGTCAAAAATAGACATTCAGGCACTACGGGTGCAGGAACTCTCGTGGCCGGGTGAAAAGACCGGTGGCGCGGTGACGCCGGAGCCGCGGGCCAATCAGGAAGAACCCGTACCGGAAGACGATATTCCGTTTTGACGTGAAAGGGAGTTGTTAATACATGGCGAAAGTATCACCCAGAACGCGGGCCAGCGCCAAGAAAAAAAAGAAAAAGACGCTGTCGCGCACCAAGATCTGCCGGTTAACCGTCGACCGGGTGGAATACATAGACTACAAGGACGTCGCGATGCTCAAGCATTACGTGACCGAGCGGGGAAAAATCATCCCGCGGCGCATCACGGGCGCGACCGCCAAACACCAGCGGATGCTGACCCGCGCCATCAACCTGGCGCGGCAGATCGCCCTGCTGCCCTACTCCGCCGACTAAGAAGTCGGGCGGACTAAAGTCCGGCTGACTAAAAAAGCCGGGCCGACCGAAGTTTGACGGGTGGGTTTGGCTTGCGCCGGGCAGGTCGCGAGGTGGCGGTCGATGGCCTTCAACGTCGGCCCGCGTTACGCGGGGCGCGCATAACAGCGGCTGGGCGCATGTCGTCGGGCGCGGAAAATCGAGCGAACAGTGGTTAACGTCCGGGTTCAGACACTCATGAGATATTCTCTGATCGCGGGCGTGCTTTTTGTCTTTAGTTCATTTTCGGCGGGCGCGTACTTGGACGCGTACAGCGTGTTTCTGCTGCCGGTGCCCGTGGCGGTTTACGCGGCGCGCCGGCGGATGAACGTTGCGCTGGGCCTGGTGGCGTTTTGCGGGTTTGGCGCGATGTTGTCAGGGCGGGGCATCGAGGCGGGCTTGCTGTATGCGCTGGTGGCGACGGCGGGGCTGCCGATCGGCATCGGCGTAGTCCGGCACTGGACGTACGGCTGGACGCTTGTGGCGGTGGCGGGGACGGCGGCGGTGGCGGTGGTGGGCGGCATTCTCGAGAACTGGGACGGCTGGCTGGCGTGGTCGCAATCGGGCTACGAGGCGTTTGCGGCGCGGTACGAGAAAGGGCTGCCGCCCCAACTGATCGAGAGCATGCAGTGGGGCCGGACGCACTGGGCGGAAGTGGGCGTTGGCCTGCAGTTTGCGCTGGTGCTGATGGGCAGCCTGGCGGCGTTGTGGGCGGCGCTGACCATCCTGCGGCGGCGGTACCAGGTGGAGGGCATCCGCGGGTCGTTCCGGATGGCGCGGGTGGCGGAATGGCTGGTTTGGGCGGTGATTGCGGTGGCGGGCCTGTGGTACGCCGATCGGCAATGGCCGGACCTGGGCCTGCGGATTTTTACGTGGAACACGGCGATAGGCCTTGCGGCCATTTACTGGCTCAACGGCCTGTCGGTGTTGTGGTACGGCCTGGACGTGTTGCGCCCGGGCCTGTTGGGATACCTGGGGGTGGTGTTGCTGGTGGTATCGTTTGGCATTCACCCGGTCTGTCTGATCGGGCTGTTCGACACGTGGGTGAATTTCCGGCGGCTGTTTGACCGGATCGTCACGGAGAGAAAGCGGCGCGAACAGGCCGAACAGACGGACGACAAGTAAGCGGCGCGTTTAGCGGGCGCAGCCCCGGCGCGCGATGCGCGCACGCACGCGCGTATCAGGAGGTAATTGTGATGAAAGTGATCCTGTGTGAGGATGTGCCGAACCTCGGCAAAATGGGCGCGTCGGTGAAAGTGGCCGACGGTTACGCGCGCAACTACCTGTTGCCGCGCAAGCTCGCGGTCAACGCCGACTCGGCCAGCGCAAAGCAGATCGAGCACGAGATGCAGATTATCCGCCGGCGCGAGGAGAAACTCCGCACCGCCATGACCGAGTTTGGCAAAAAACTCGAGAGTCTGACGGTCGAGATCAAGGCGCGGGCCGGCGAAGAAGACAAACTGTTCGGGTCCGTCACCAACGCGATGATTGCCGAGAAACTGGCGGAGATGGGTGTCGAGATCGATCGCAAGCAGATCGTGCTTGACGAGCCGATCCGGTCGGTAGGCATCTTTACGGTGCCGGCGCGGCTGGGCCACGGCATCGAAGCCGGCCTGAAGGTTTGGGTGACGCCGCTCGTCGAAGAGGAGCCTGTGGCCTGACGTGGCTGCGCAGCGGGAACCAAAGCCATCGCTCGATCGTGTTCCCCCACAGAATATCGAGGCGGAACAGGCGGTGCTTGGCGCCATGCTGCTGAACAGCGACGCCGTCGGCGCGGTCATCGAGGTCCTCCGGGAAGACCCGGCGGACCTTTTCTATGTCGAGGCGCACAAACAGATTTTTCAGGCCGTCATCGGGCTGTTCCGCGAAAACCGGCCCGTGGACGAGATCACGCTGGTCGACCAGCTCAAACGCGACGGCCATTACGAGAGCAGCGGCGGCGCCTCGTACATCGCGCAACTGTCTGGCGTCGTGCCGACCTCGGCCAATGCCGAACATTACGCCAAGATCGTGCTCAACGCGGCGATCCTGCGCAAGCTGATCACCACCTGCACCGTTATCGCGTCGTCGGCCTACGAGGGCGAAGAAGACGCCAACGAACTGCTTGACCGGGCTGAAAACAGCATCTTCTCGATCGCCCAAACGAGGGAACTCAACCCGATCAGCAGGGTTGGCGACCTCGTCAACGCGGCCATCGAGCAGATCGAGCGGCTGATCGCGTCGCACACGGGCATCTCGGGCCTTGCCACGGGTTATACCCGGCTGGACGAAATGCTGTCGGGCCTCCAGCCGTCGGACATGGTGGTGCTTGCGTCGCGGCCGTCGGTGGGCAAGACGGCGCTGGCGCTGAACATGGCGTCGCACGTGGCCATCCGCGAAAACAAGGGCGTGATGATCTTCAGCCTCGAAATGTCGCGCGAGCAGTTGACGCAGCGGCTTCTTTGCATGGAGGGCCGGATCGATTCGGCGCGGCTTCGCTCGGGCTTCCTGGCCAAGGAAGAGATGAGCAAGCTGCAACCCGCCGCGAGCCGGTTGTATTCGGCGCCCATTTACATCGACGACACGGCCAACATCACCATGCTCGAGATCCGCAGCAAGGCCCGGCGTCACAAAGCCCAGCACGACGTCCAGCTCATCATCATCGACTACCTCCAACTGATGAGCGGGACGGGTAGCGGCCGGCGCGTCGAGAACCGGCAGGTCGAGATCTCGGAGATCTCGCGCGGCATCAAAGGGCTTGCGCGCGAGCTTCACGTGCCGGTGCTGGCGCTGTCGCAGTTGAGCCGCGAGGCCGAAAAAGACGACACCGGCATCCCGAAACTGTCGCACCTGCGCGAATCGGGATCGATCGAGCAAGACGCCGACGTGGTGCTGATGTTGTGGCGGCCGCCCGCTCACCAGAATCCCGAGGACGAGAACCTGATCAAGGTCAGCATCGCCAAGCAGCGCAACGGTCCCACCGGCATCGTTGACCTGCTGTTCCTCAAGAACATGCAGCGGTTCGAAAACGTGGCCAAACCGGCGGGTGCACGCGAACCGGACGAGGAAGAATATAGTTCCCAGGACGACGGCACGCCGTTCTGATATGCATGACGCCGTAACGAGCCAGGACAAGAGTTGTAGCGCAGGCGTCCCGCCTGCTTGTGGTGCGGGCGTCCCGCCTGTAACTGACCGACTCGGAAGTCGGTTTGGAGAAAACGCAGAACATGTTCAGCGGTTCAATCGTAGCACTCGTAACACCGTTCAAGAAGAATTTTGAAATCGACCTCGATGCGTACGGCCGGCTGATTGACCGGCAGATCGAGCAGGGGACACACGGCTTGGTGCCCTGCGGGTGCACCGGAGAAGCGGCGACCCTCTCGCACGACGAGCAGAAACGGTGCATCCGGTTCACGGTCGAGCGCGCGGCCGGGCGCGTGCCCGTCATCGCCGGCACCGGCTCGAACAACACGCATGAGGCCGTCGGCCTTACCCGGTACGCCAAAGAAGTCGGCGCCGCCGCCGCGCTCCTCATCACGCCGTACTACAACAAACCCACGCCCGCCGGCCAGATCGCCCATTTCACCGCCGTCGCCAAGGCCGCCGACATTCCCAACATCCTCTACAACGTTCCCGGCCGGACCGGCACCAATATGCTGCCTCAGACGGTCGCCGAACTCAGCAAGATCGACAACATCGTCGCCATCAAAGAAGCGGGAGGCAGCGTCGACCAAGTCTCGCACATCATCAGCCTGTGCGGCATCACGGTCCTGTCGGGCGACGACAGCCTGACCTTGCCCATGATGGCCGTGGGCGCCAAGGGCGTCATTTCCGTTGCAGCGAACGTGGCGCCGGCAAAGACGGCCAAGATGTGCTCGAGCTTCCTCGATGGTGATATTGATGCGGCGCGGAGACTGCACCACGAATTGTTTGGCCTGTTCAAGGGTCTGTTCATCGAAACCAACCCCATGCCCGTCAAAGCCGCCCTCGCGCACATGGGCCTGATCGAAAACATCCTCCGCATGCCGCTTACCCCCATGCTGCCCGATAAGTTCGCCCAACTCGAAGTTGTCCTGAAGCAACTGGGCGTGTAGGGGTCTTTTTGACCACAAAGAACGCAAAGAGCATAGCGCGGCCAAAGCCGCAACCAAAAACCCAACATAGGGATACACCCGTTGGGACGCCTCCCGGCCGCGCTTCTTAAGCGCGCATTGTGGGGGGCGTCCCCTGTTTGGCAAATATCGCCCGAGGGCTTCCTGGGAAGCCGCTGATAACGAGCGAGGGAATCCTCACGCCCCGCCCGCCCACGGGAAACGGCGAGTTAGGCTTACGCGCAAGAACGCAACGGCCTCGTGAGCAATTCACGAGGCCGTCGGCCGTGGGTCTTCTTACGTTCAGAGCGCATCGGAGCGCCTGTCAGGCTTGTCACTACTCACCATCGTGCTCGCCGTCTCCTTCGTCACCATGATCACCAGTTGTATGCGACAATTTGGACGGTATCGGCAATGAGCACCATGTCGTCACTGCCCACAGTCAGAACGCCCGTCACATGCGCACATGCATTTTCCGCCAGGTCCGCGAGCGATCCTTCGACCGGTTCTGCTCCTTGAACAACGGGCGGGAGCAAGATCAGCGCTTCAGCGTAGTCGACTTTGACCTCGCCGTCGCCAATCTCCATCTCAAACGAGTTCTCTTCGGGCTTCAGGGAATCAATCACGCCGTCCGTCTCGACATTCCCTGCGACCAGATCCGAATCGTCATCGTTGATGTTTTGCTTGCCGTCGTCAATATCGGTCTCGATGTGCAATTCCGCCTCGAGGGCAAGCGAGGAATCGTCAAGTTTCAGGATCATGATATTGTCCAACGCGACCTTCAAGATGCCTTGCGCGCCGGACAGGACCTCGAACTGCACGTCAACAGGGAACTCTCCGTCCGCCAGGAGCGAGACCGGAACAAGGACGCCCGGGTAGTCCAGGAATTCGACTTCCACGCTGGAGATCACTACCGCACCTCCAACATAGATGCCCACGGGGATGTCGGCAGCCGCGAGGAGCTCTCCAACTCCTTCAATCAACAGGATATCGACCTCAACCGGCGTCGGCAAAACGGAAACCAGGGTCCCGTCCTCCAACTTCAACTCGATACTCGCGATAGTCATGTACGCGGCGGCAAGAGAATCGTTGGAAATCTCATGCGCCTTGGCCAACGGCGTTGCCAGGTTTCCCGAGAATAGAACGGCTACTTTGCCTGGGACCGAAGCCCGAGTGTCAGAGGGACACCCGGTAAGGCCAACCGCAAGGAATGCCCCCATCGACATCATCAGCACCCCGCGAAAAACCAATTTACCTGCACTCATAACAATCCTCCTTTCTCTGGCTGGCACTTGCGCCACCAGTAAACTTTTTGGGCCGTCTCAACACAATCCGTCCAGTGCTTGAGCAAGAATGATGCCGGGCATGCACAGCGCAGACGGGCTGCGTTCAACTCCCTTGATATAAAACCGGTTACGGCTTCTAAAACCGCCGCACAGGACCTAACGGCACGATTAGTTCGCTCGGCTGATCGACAATAAACCGTCAAATTGGATAAGATTCGTCAGCGTCAGTCATTCGCGTCGTTTGCTTGACACGAAGATCACCCCCCTTTCTCATTCTGTATACCAGCAGTCCTGTCAAACTGCCCCCAATAATGGCGAGGGGGGTGGTCCGGGCACCG
This sequence comes from Bathyarchaeia archaeon, assembly GCA_035530195.1. Classification (GTDB taxonomy): domain Bacteria; phylum Hydrogenedentota; class Hydrogenedentia; order Hydrogenedentales; family SLHB01; genus JAPLKX01. The sequence goes on from DATKVG010000063.1 coordinate 15,076, forward strand.
GCGCGGCGCTCCCGTACGAGGAATTGTCAATGGACGTGCGCTCAAGATAGGCCTGAGGAAGGTCTAGATACGGCGGAAGCGAAAAATCGGTGCTTGTGATATACCCGGTATCCGTCACTATACCGAAGAACGAGAAACTATTGTCGGCGAGTACGTCACCCCCCATTTGTGAGCGGTTACAGCATCTGGAACTTCACCGTGTGTTCAAAGGGCGTGTAACTGGTCAAGTAAACGCTCGGGCCCGGAAGTTTATCCTCGGCTCCGCGCACTTCCACATAGCTATGCTCGCATATTCCAGGACCGAACCGGATAGCATCGGCCCCCATCCGGTATTCGGCGAACCCCTCGTTCAGAAGGAATGCGTCGCTCGTGCGGGCTGCCGGCATCACGCCTGAGATCTCGCCGCCTTCTCTGAGGTTTATTTCGATGGCCAACGGGACATTGTCGGTTCCGTGGGCGCTGATGGAAATGTCGAAACCGTCCGCGGTCTCCCGGATACGCCCTTCATAAACCATCTGACAAATCTCGGTCATCCGGCGCTTCACGACACTCGCGGACCATGTGTCCGGACGAACCGGCAGCAAACTCGGTTCCGTAACGGGCTGCAGATACCTGCCCCGTAGTTGTTGTTTGAAATAGAATCCGTGTTCCCGCTTCTCATACATTGCGGGGGCAAACTGGCCCTTGCCGAAGAACGCGCTGGCAAACCGTACGGCATTCACGACCGCCTGGCCATGGTGGATGGAAATCCAGCGGCTGTTGCCTTTGTGGATTATGGTGGCGCTGGTCTTGCCACGGCGGATTCGGGTGATGCCGGCCAAAGGGTAGTCCCTTCGATAATCCTCGGGTATGGGCGCCGCCACGGGCAGGCTTTCCTGCAGTTCCGGATACTCCATGATACTGGCCAGATCGATGTGGTGGGGTTCCAGGGGTTTCAGCATCGAAGCATACAAACCATTCCTGTCCCGAATGGCCATATAGCGCAGGGCAAACCAGTACCCGCTCATCGAGCCGCGGGTGTTCAGGTCTTGACGACGCGAGATTTCCGTGACAACCTCGCCGTTCGGATGCAGAAGATACGCCATCGCGTCCAGGTTTCTTCGAACGGGCTCGAGCAACGCGGGCCGGTTCAACTTATGGGCGGTAACGATAAGGGCGCTGTCGACAACGGCGTTGTAGCCGGCCGTACTCCGTTCAGTGAACTGCCCTTCGTCGTTAATGTCGATGCCCTCCGCCAGCCATTGATCGATCCGTTCCACTTATTGGGGGTCGGGGAAAAGGTCGTGAAGCTGCGCGAGCGCCGCACATACGACCCACCGGTGGTTTGGCGTATGAATACCCCCTTTGACCAGCCCCCGTCCCGCCCGGCGCAGGAAGTCCTCCATTAGAGACAGGACGGCGCTATCCCCATTTGTCTTGGCAAGTTTTGCGGCGGCGGCGACGTCGTGGACCACAAACCCGGTATCGGGCGGCGAGTTGAAATTGGTGACGATCAGGTCGATATTTCCCTGGTCGTTCTGAGAACGGGCAAGAAAACCCGCCGCCAATCTCATCCGCTCGTAGAGTTCCACCCGCCCATGAAACCCGGATTCCGGATGAAAATACGCCGCGGCCCCATCCCGCAACAGCCCCGCCGCGGCATGGCAATGGTGCAATCCCCACGGGTCCGGAACGGCGCCGCACCATCGGCTCTGCGGGTCCGTCACCTGGGCATCCAGCACCTGTTTCAGCTTCTCGTCATGTGCCTGAACGACAGATGAAGGCGCGTCACCCTCTGGCTGGGCTGAAAGCGAAAGAGAGGCGACCGACGTCATCCCAAGTGCGATGGCCTCGCGGCGGGTCATTTCCAGTTTCATCACTGTTGCTCCCCGGTCGGAAAGCTATCCTCGTGGCGTGCGCGGCGTCGCGCTTCGGAAGCCAGAACGTGGGGCCCGAAACAATGCCCCACGTTCTGGCGCTCAATCACGCCGCTGTGCCCGGGAAGCTTGCGTTTATTGCGGCTGCCTTAGGCAGTCGAAACCGCAGGCCGGCGACCGGTCTGCGGATTAGATTGTGCCGGCCCATTCCATCAGATTCGCCCACGTCACGGACATGAAACGGCTGTTTTTGGGTATGGAGCAGTCGTTAATTACGGGAGAACCGCCCGACGTGGCCTGGAACTGGCGAATCGTGGGGAATTTCTGGCTTTTGGATTCGTTGGCGTACATCTTGAACACCAGGCCCCATTGCTTGAGGTTGCTTTGGCAACTGGAACGGCGCGCCGCTTCCCGCGCCCGCAATTCTTCTTCTTTTCCAGTCAATTATTGATTCCAACACGAGTTCATTTTCTGCGCCGCTGTTGGAAGTATAGACACACGTTCAGCAACAGTCAAAACATTCTTGCGGCCGAAATAAGCGTTGGCACATCGAGGCCACGGGCTGCCAGACTCCGCCGCCCATGCCCGGGGATGCTGGACGAGATCGAAAAGAGGCGCTCATGCCTCATATAAGGCACATGACCGGGCGTCGCCGGCGGGAAGCCGGGCCGGCGACCGCTTGCAAGTGGCGCCTCGCCACTTGATTTCAAGCGTACGGTAACGTAAAACCTGTGGCGGGAAGAGGAGACGAGGCGTTGGCCGGCGGGGCGATCCCACGGGGCGTGCATGACGCCGGATTGTGGCGGAATACTCGCGGCAGGCCGAGTAAAGCGTGCGGAGAAAGGGGCTTCTTATGAGCAAAGTCAACCAGTGGTCAAGGCGGGGCTTTATGGCGGCGTGCGGGGCGGCCGTTTCCGTCACGGGGATAGGCGCGGCGCCCGCCGGTGCGGTAGAGGCGGGTCTTTATCATGAACCTGCTCGCAAACTTCCCATCGCGCGGGACGCCGACGTGGTTGTCGTCGGTGGCGGGCCGGCGGGCTTTGCGGCGGCGATGTCTGCGGCTCGGAACGGGGCCAGGGTGGTGCTGGTGGAGCAGTTCGGCTACCTCGGCGGCACAGCCACCGCGTCGCTCATGGCCAACATCAACGGGTTCCGCAACCAGGTCGAGCCCGACGCCACGCAAACGGTGCGCGGGATCGCCGAGGAAGTGGTGCTCGAACTCAAGCGGCTCAACGGCCTGGGGAAAAGTCCCTACCCGCAGAAATCGTATTCGACGCTGCCCGGCCGGATGGAATACAGCTACGCCGTCGACCCCGAGCGGTTCAAATACGTGATCCTGCGGATGTCCGTCGAGGCCGGCGTGGATCTGATGTTTCACACGTGGTTCTGCGACAGCATCGTCTCCGACGGCGCGATCCGTGGCGTGATCGTCGAGAACAAATCCGGGCGGCAGGCGCTGCTGGCCAAGGTGGTCGTGGACGCGTCGGGCGACGCGGACGTGTCGGCGCGGGCCGGCGTACCGTTCTGGCAGGCGCCGCTCGACAAGACGCCCCGGCTCGACAACTCGCTCATGTACAGAATCCAGTTCGGCGACAAACGGCCCGCCGGCCAGTACAACGTCGATTTTGGCCGGGACGCCGTGGTTTGGGGGCCGGGCGCGGAACCCATGGACGGCACGAACGGCGACGCCCTGTCCAAAGCCGAAATCGCCGCGCGGCTGGCCGTCTACGAAGATTTCGCCGGTAAGCAGAAGAAAAACGCCGCGCTGGCCGACGCCAAAATCATCGAGACGCCGCCCCTGATCGGCGTCCGGCAAACCCGCTTCATCGAGGGCGAGTACAAACTCACCGCGGACGACGCCATCGAAGGCCATCGGCACGGCGATGTGGTCGCCATGAGCTCGTGCGCCATCATCAGCTACTACGGCTACCGCCGATACCTCAAGCACGAAGGCTACGACATCCCCTACCGCTGCCTCGTGCCCAAAGGCGTCGACAACCTGCTCGCCGCCGGCCGGTGCATCTCGAGCGAGCAGCAGCCCTACGAATCCCACCGCGCCATGATACCCATTATGGCCATAGGCCAAGCCGCCGGCACCGCCGCCGCACTCTGCGTCCAAACTGCCGCAACACCCCGCAACCTCGACGTCCCGAAGCTCCAGAACCGCCTCAAATCCCAAAACGCCGTGCTGGGACTGGGAAAACCTGCCTGAGGCTGAAAAAAGATTGAACGGAGATTCTTATGAACGAGCAAAATCTCGAAGGGCGGGTTACTACTGAAGTTCGAGGCCGGGTGTTCTTGATGGGGTTGGACCGGATGGCGAAGCTGAACGGGTTGACGCCGAAGATGTTTGATGAGTTGAACGCAGCGTACAACGAGTTGGAGAACAACCCGGAGTTGTGGGTAGGGGTGTTGTTCGCGCATGGGAAGCACACGACGGCGGGGCTCGACCTGCCAAAGTTTGTCGAGGCCATGAAGCAAGGCCGCGACCCGTTTTTGACAGACGGCGTCGACGCGTTCGGGCTGCAAAAGAAATGCAGCAAGCCGATGGTGTGCGCGGTTCAGGGGATCACGTTCACGGCGGGTATCGAGATGATGCTGGCGTGCGACATCGTGGTAGCGGCGTCGGACTGCCGGTTTTCGCAACTCGAACCGAAGCGCGGCATCACGGCGGCGGGCGGCGCGACATTCCGGTTTGTCCAGCGGTGCGGCTGGGGTAACGCGATGTACCACCTGCTGCGGGCGGACGAGTTCGACGCGCGGGAGGCGTACCGGATCGGCTTGGTGCAGGAGGTGGTCGAGCCGGGGCGGCAGGTCGAGCGTGCCATCGAGATCGCCGAAGAAATCGCCAAACTGGCCCCGCTGGCCGTGCAGGCGACGAAATCCTCGAGCAGGACGTACGTCGAACAAGGCGAGGCCGCCACGATCTCGGCGTTTGCGGAAATGCAGAAGCGGCTGGCGGCGACCCAGGACGCGTCCGAGGGCGTGGCGTTGTTTAAGGAACGGCGGGAAGCAAGGTTTACTGGGAAGTAATAAGAATGAAAGAAGAAACGGGGTATGGGGTATGGGGTCTGGGGTCTGGGGTAAGGGCCAAAGCGGTTTTTGTTTTGGCGGGGCTACTGTCTCTTGCGGCCGGGGCGGATGAGGCGTGGGTGAATTCGGTGGGGATTCGGATGGCGCCGATTCCGGCGGGGACGTTTCAGATGGGCGAGCCAAACTCTACCGGCCCCGAGGTTAACGCGCCTCCCGAGATGACGCAGGGCGATTGGGATGAGAAGCCGGTCCATCAAGTGACGATCACGCAGCCGTTCTCGATTTCCGAGACGGAAGTGACGGTCGATCAGTATCGGGCGTTCAAACCGGACTACACCGGCACGGGCGAGTATGCCACCGGTGTGAGTTGGCAGGACGCCTGCGCGTTTTGCGAATGGCTATCGAAGAAGGAAGGCAGGACCTACCGGCTGCCGACAGAGGCGGAGTGGGAGTATGCATGCCGCGCCGGTACGACGACGTTATTCTCGTCGGGCGCGATGCCGCCGCAACCCGGCGTGCCGAACGCCTGGGGCCTGAAAAACATGCATACCGGCGCGGGCGAGTGGTGCCTCGATTGGCACGGCGCCTACCCGGAAGGGCTGCAGGTCGATCCGGTCGGCGCGGCATTGAGCTACGCACGTGTTTACCGCGGCGGCCCCGAGATGTCGCGGCTGACGTTCGAGCCGTACTACCGCCGCTCCGCGAACCGCGGCGGGATGGCCCCGGGCTACAGAGGCGCGCACCCGATCGGGTTCAGGGTTGTTGAAGGTCCGGCGCCGTCCGGAAAACCGTGGCGGGAAGACGTGCCGTGGGTGCGCCTGTGCGTGAAACAGTCGGCGCCCGAAGTCCTGCGCGGGCCGGACCCGGTGAAACCCCATTTCCGTAAACGGCCGCTGTTGCCAATCCCGCCCGAGAACACGCCGCGCAGTGAAATCCTCGCTGCGGGCCTGCACCCGGCGATGCTGCGGCACAACCATTGCCCCGGGCTGGCCGTCTGCCCGAACGGCGACGTGCTGGCGGTCTATTTCACGGCCACGCCGGAAGAATACACGCCGTCGGTTGCCTTTATCGGTTCGCGGCTGCGGTTTGGCGCGGACGAGTGGGACATGCCGGGCCTGTTTTTCGACCTGCCGGACGCGTGCGAAGAGAGCCCGCTATTATGGAATAACAACGGGACCCTCTGGAGCGTTACGGGCGGCGTGGGGATGCCTGGCGTCCCGTTCAAATGGCAGACGTCGACAGACAACGGGGCGACGTGGAGCGAGGTCCTGTTCCCCGTGTTTACGAGCCCGCCGGGGCCGCACACCGAGCAGCCAATCAACAGCGCGTTCCGCGGCAGCGACGGCACGATCTACATGCCGAGCGACGGCGATGGCGCGACGTCAGTCCTGTGGGCGAGCAGGGACGACGGGCGGACGTGGTCCGACACCGGCGGCCGGACGGGTGGCAGGCACACCACATTCGTCGAGCTGAAAGATGGCGCCCGCGGCCAGCGCCGGGGCATCCTCGGGATGGGCGGAAAAAACTCGAACATAGACGGCTACATGCCCAAATCGATCAGCCGCGACGGCGGCAAGACGTGGGAAGTCTCGAAGACGCCGTTCCCGGCCCTCGCGTCGAACCAGCGGCCGACCCTGATCCGGCTCGAGAGCGGCCGGCTGTTCATGGCGGGCGACTGGCAAAGCTACGATGACAAACAACCCGAGGCGGTGCGTGCGGCGGGATTGCGCGGGGCGTACGTCGCGTTGTCGGAAGACGAGGGCGAGTCCTGGAAGATCAAGACGCTGCCCGGCGTCGAGCCCCACGAGAAAAAAGGGTATCCCACCATCGGCTATTCCGTAGCGGTGCAGGCGCAGAACGGCCTCATCCATCTCGTCACCAGCATGAACCCGCAGAACCTCCATTTCGAAATGAACGAAGCGTGGATACTGTCCGACACGGAGTTCGTTGAGACGCCGCCCGCGGCTCAGGGTGAAGTCAAGAGTTACGAAGAAAAATACGGCGACGGCAAGCCCAAGGCATCCTGGTCGGCCATGCTGGCCAATGATGGCCGCTACCTCCTTCATGGCAAAGAGACCTGGTGGTATCCAAACGGACAGATGCAATACGAAGTCACATTCGACCGCGGCCGCAAAACCGGCCCCGAGGTGTTCTACACCGAGGACGGCGTCAAGCTGTGGAGTTGGGACCACCAGCCCGACGGCACAAGCGTCTGGATCCAGTGGCGCCCCGACGGAACCCAAAAGCGCCAATCCACCTGGCGCGAAATGAAGGTGCTATCGATAAGTGGAAAACAAGAATAGAGGCTTCTTTCAAATGCTCAACAGGCCGGATTGGCTACTGGGTATGTATTTGATCGCGCCTGAGAGAGGGGACAGGCAGGAAATCCCGGGTCCACCGGATGGACGACTGGTTGTGTGCGGTGGCCCGAGCCCGAGTTGACGTGCTGCCGCGAACGGTGCATGATAGGGTCATGAGAACAGTAAGGTACGTCTACTGGCAGGATGGCGAGATGTGGCTCGGCTACCTCGAGGAGTTTCCGGACTACGTGACCCAGGGTGAGACGCTCGGAGAACTGCAGGAGAATCTCAAGGATATCTGCGAGGAGTTGACGAGTGGAAACATCCCGGGCGTGCGGCGGGTTGCAGAGCTTCCGATCGCATGAAACGAGTCGAGTTGATCCAACAGCTTGAACAGCTCGGCTGCGTGCTTATTCGTTCCGGCGGGAGACACGATTGGTATCAAAACAAGAAGACGGGAGTCTGTCAGCCCGTCCCGCGCCACCGCGAGATAAAAGAGTATCTGGCCCGCCACATCTTGAAAAAGATGACGGACTGACACAACACGGCTTTCCTCCGGACGGTGCTTGCGCGCCGCAAGCGAAAACAAGCGTTACGACGAAAAGTACGCCGACGGCAAACCCAAAGCATCCTGGTCGGCCATGCTGGCGAACGACGGCCCGCAAGTCGGCCAATACCTCCTCCAGGGCTGAGAAACCTTGTGGTACCCCGGCTGCCAAGTCCAATACGAGGTCACCTATCACCTCGGCCGCAAAGTGGGTACCGAGGAGTTCTTCACCGAGGACGGTACAAAACTCTGGAGTTGGGACCACCGGCCCGACGGCACAAGCGTCTGGACGCAGTGGCGCCCCGACGGCACGAAAAAACACCAGTCCGCCTGGCGCGAAATGAACATGCTGCGCCCGTGACGCCACTTTTGGAATCTGGTACACTTGAAGTGCGGCTCATAGCCGTGCAGAGAGGGCAATGCAATGAAGAGAACGCTCACGGTTGAGTATAGCGACGAGGTGCTGGTTGCACTAGGCATATCTCCGGAGCAGTTTGGTGAAGAAGTAAGGTTGCTTATAGCCATCAAACTATACGAACTGGGACGTCTTTCGTCTGGGGCGGCGGCAAGTCTGGCCGAAATCCCGAAGCCGCTATTTCTCAGTAAACTTGCCGAGTACGGTGTGGACTCATTTCGGTTGACCGAGGAAGAACTCCGCCAGGACGTGGCAAATGCCCACGGTCATCAGTAACACGTCCCCGATCCAGTACCTTTACCAGGCCGAAGCACTGTCCCTGTTGCCACAACTGTTTGGTGAAATATGCGTGCCCGAAGCTGTGGCCGCAGAGCTTCAGGCTGGGCGGCAACGCAATGTTTCCCTTCCAGACCCCGAGGTCCTCCCCTGGCTTCGCGTACGCCCTGTACAACAGCCCGCGTTGTTGCCGCTGGCAACCCACCTCGGGGACGGCGAAAAAGAAGTGCTGGCCCTCGGTTTGGAACTGCCCGGCTCGCTCCTCCTTCTCGATGACCGGAACGCACGGCGCCACGCCGCCGCTCTTGGCCTCAAGGCCTGCGGGACGTTGGGCGTCTTGTTGTTGGCGAAGGAACGGGGCAAGCTCGATGCCGTAAGGCCCGTGTTGGACCGGCTCGACGCGCTACGCTTCCGGATACATGCCACTACTCGGCAGACCGTGCTGCGTCTCGCTCAAGAGTCAGATTGAACAGAACCACCAACAGGCCACAGCCTTTCCTTGCCCCGCCCGGTCTGGGCCATCTTGTTGGCCAATGCCTTGACAAATTTGCCGTATCAACATCCCGCGTCATTAGCGAACACGGAAAACGGTTCCCAAGTCGTTCGCATAAGCGAAACGGGTGAACTTCTGGAGCAGCATCTTGCGGATAGACAGGTGCGTCTTGATGGCTTCGAGGAACAACTCGTAGAGGTTGTCCCTGTAGCCAGCCCTGCGGCTGCCCGGAGACTGGGCAGACGTCTTCAGGTCTTCGGCAATCCGGCAGAGCGTCTCTGCGGAACTACATTGGGGAAGAGTCGACGAAATATCTGCTCTTTACTTTATCTTTGTCTACAGTCTCCCGACTCCCGACTCTCTTCCTTGACTTTCTTTGGCGTTATCGGAATACTCGCAGTGGCTGGGCGCTTTTAGTCCGAGCGTGTTTTTTTCGGAGGGCTGCGGGATGTTCAAGAAACGTGTAGTTGGCGTGGTGGCGCTGCTGGTGTTGGTGGTTGCGGCCGTGTGGGCGACTTCCTGCGCAACTCGCGACACGCTGATTCCGCCTCCCGGGGCATACGACGTCCGAATCCTCCGCGATACATGGGGCGTGCCACATATCTTCGGCAAAACCGACGCGGACTGCGCGTACGGCCTCGCGTACGCCCATGCCGAAGATGATTACGCCACCATTATCGAGGCGCTCCGCGGCGTGCGCGGAAAGATGGCCGCCGTGAAAGGCAAGGAAATGGCGCCACAGGACTATATCGTGGGCTTGCTCCGCGTGAGCGAGACCATCGCCGAGAAATACGAAACCGATCTGAGCCCCGAGGTGCGGGCCGTTTGCGATGCGTACGCCGCCGGCCTCAACCATTATGCCGTGCTGCACCCAAAAGAAAAAGAAGGCCGCGGCCTGTTGCCGTTCACCGGGCAGGACATCGTGGCGGGGTTTGTTCTCAAGGCGCCGTTTTTCTTCGGGCTCGACGGCAAGGTGAGGGAATTGTTCGGCGAGGAGCGGCGCAGGCCCGTCTCGGAGAAGAAGACAACGGCACGTGGAAGCGGCGTCCCCGCCGCGTCTCTTGCGGCAGCCTCCGGTATGGGGGAGACGCGACGGGGGCACCGCGTCCACGAAACTTCGCTGCTGACGGGCGACTTGCCGGTGGGCTCGAACGCGTTCGCGGTATCGCCCCTGCGGTCGTCGGACGGCCAGACGTTTCTCAACATCAACTCGCACCAGCCGTGGGAAGGCGTGGTCGCGTGGTACGAAGCTCACCTGCATAGCGAGGAAGGATTGGATATTATCGGCGGAACGTTCCCGGGCGCGCCGGTGATCCTCGTCGGGCACAACCGGCATCTGGGCTGGGCCCATACGGTGAACAACGCGGACCTGGCCGACATCTACGTGCTCGATATCAACCCGGATGACCCAAACCAGTACAAGTTCGACGGCGAGTGGCGCGACCTCGAGGTCCGCAAAGTACCCATCACGGTGAAGCTGTGGGGGCCGATCCGGTGGACGGTCAAGCGCGAGGCCCTGTGGTCGGTCTACGGGCCGACGGTGCGGCGGCCGCACGGCACCTATGCGGTCCGGTACGCGAGCCAAGGCGACATCCGGCAGGTCGAACAATGGTTCCGGATGGGGAAAGCGACAAGCTTCGCCGAATGGCAGGCGGCGATGCGGATGGGTTCGATCGCGTCGTTCAACTGCGTGTACGCCGACGAGAAAGGCAACATCTACTACCTGTTCAACGCGCTGCTGCCGTTGCGCAACGAGGCTTACGACTGGGAGCAGTACCTGCCCGGCAACACCTCCGAAACCCTGTGGACCGAGTATCTCCCGCCGGAGAAACTGCCGCAAGTGCTCAACCCGCCCTCCGGCTTCGTTCAAAGCTGCAACAGCACCCCGTTCAAGACGACGACGGGTCCCGGCAATCCCGACCCAGCCGCCTATTCGGCCACGTTCAGCCTCGACTCGCGGGTGACCAACCGGGCGCGCAGGGCGCTGGCCCTGTTCAACTCCGACAATTCGATAACGGAAGACGAATTTATTGCGTACAAGTATGATATGTACTATGCGGAAGACGGGCCCGTGGCGGAGAAAATCCGCGAAATCCTTTCTTCGCCGACGTCCAACGACCCGCTGGTGCGCGAAGCGGTCGACGTGGTGCGCGCTTGGGACTTCAATACCAACCCCGAAAACACGTCGGCGGCACTCGCCGTGCTTACGGCCGGGCCCGGTCCCGACGGCGAAGCGGCCCGCGGCCGACCCGACACCCTGATGGCGCGGCTGGCGGAAAATGCCCGGACGCTCAAAGAGACCCATGGCCGGCTGGATGTGCCGTGGGGCGAGGTCAACCGGCTGTACCGGGGTGACCTGAACATCCCGATCGGCGGCGGGCCGGACGTCCTGCACGCGGTCTACGGGTTCCGGGTGCGGCAGGGGAAGGTCGAGGGGCTTGAAAACGGGGAGATTTACGGCCGTGCGGGCGACTGCTATGTGCTTATTGCCGTTTGGGATAAGGAAGGCAAGGTCCATTCGCAAAGCATCCACCAGTTCGGCTCCGCATCGACCCGGCCCGAATCGGCCCACTACGCCGACCAGGCCCCCCTGTTCGCCGCCAGGAAAATGAAACCCGTTTGGCTCGACGAATCCGAGATACGCGCACATCTCGAACGGGAATACCGGCCCGGCGAGTAGGCGCTGGTTTTTTGGCTGCGTCCGTTCAGCCAGAAAACCGTTGCGCAATTTTGCTGTTCGGAATATTATTCATGTCACGGAATAAGCAATAAGACTTTTTGTAAACACTAGAGAGGAGTCAAATGATGAAGAAACGCGGATTTACCTTGATTGAGTTGTTGGTTGTGATTGCCATCATCGGGATTCTGGCGGCCATTTTGTTGCCGGCCCTGGCGCGGGCGCGGGAATCCGCGCGCCGGGCCAGTTGTGCGAACAACCTCAAGCAGATCGGACTCGTGGTCAAGATGTACGCCAACGAGAGCAAAGGCCAGAAGTTCCCGACCCTGGCCTACTGGAAATGCGATGGGGGCACCAACGGGTCGTTCGCCATCAACATGATCCAGATCTATCCCGAGTACCTGTCGGACCCGGCCGTGACGCTGTGCCCGTCGGATTCCGCGGGCAACGACCCCGCGGATGTGTACGACGATGCGGACAACATGGACGCGGTTTGGAACGGGACTGGGATGACGGCCACGGCCGGCAATCCAAACACCGAGTTCTATCCCTGCGAACTGGACAGCGGGTCGAGCAGCTACCTGTATTTCGGCTGGGCCGTCCAAGCCGCCGGCATCACCGACGACCCGACCGTTTTCACCGATTACGGCGAAGTTATGAGCTACTTCCTATCCAAGCCGGGGCTCGACCCGGACGTGTTAAACCGGTTCATCGAGGCTGTTAACGACCTGACAAACAAGATGGATGCGGATGTCCCCGCCAGTTTCGATGACGACCTGGCCGGCGACGTGTACCGGCTCCGCGAAGGGATCGAGCGATTCTTCATTACGGACATCAACAACCCTGCCGGTTCGGCCCTGGCGCAAAGCGAAGTCTCCGTCGCCTCAGACTGGATCTCGAGCGATGTTTCCGATGAAAACGGGTTCAACCACATCCCGGGCGGCTGCAACGTCCTGTACATGGACGGCCACGTCGAATTCATCAAATTCCCCGGCGAATGGCCCGTAAGCCCGCTGCTGTCCGTCGTGGTAGCCAACTTCTAGCTTTCACCATAGTTCCTGGTAGAAGGAGCCTGCATCTGCATGGCAGGCTCCTTCCTGCTTTTTTGCCTCGCTTTCTCAATAAACAATGCCCAAAACGGCTTCCGGCCTGCCCAAGTTGGTACCCAACATATAGTTATACGGCTCCTGTAAGGCAAAACCGCCTCCGGAAACTACTTATAGTGGTATTCACCTAGATGCCCCACAGAAGGTTGAACAGTTCCAGGTAAAATCCAATAAAAACATATTGTAAAAAAGTTCTTGACAACCACCATATGTTGTGCTACGCTGCCTCTGGTGTCTGGAACCGTAATCGTGTGAATCAGGTCAAAGACTTCAACCTCTGAAGTCCTCACCGTAGCCCAGGCCCAAATGATTCGCACAAGAGTAGACTGAAGCCAAGACCGCAGCCCTATGGTTTCAGCCAG